>CAYZTH010000006.1:21079-29894 GCA_964481435.1 Candidatus Woesearchaeota archaeon | reverse complement strand
CCCACGACACCTAGCTTAAAAGGCTAGTGCTCTAACCAGGCTGAGCTACGGGCTCTCAAAAATCACAAATTCAGAAGATATTTAAAGTTATTGTCTTTTTTATTATTATCATAAAAAAGAGCAAAATGTCATTCATAAGAACATTTTTTAGGGTAATCTTTGCGATTCTCTTAACTATTGCCCTAGTCCTTTTTATAGTAAACCTCTCATTTATGCAAACAACATCTTATAATGACCTAAAACCGAGAGTAGTTGTTTTTACAGAACAGACTCTCTCAAATTCTATGGAACAATCAACCCCCGAAGACCTCTCCGTACTAAAGACCATGTTGATTGAAAACTGTTCTGGCCAAGAAGAAACACTGTTCTCTTTTGGAGAACAGGAATTCCTGCCCATGAACAATGTAATCATAGATTGCTCAGAGATATCAAACGAAACAACAGCAGAACAACTAGTAAATATAGTCTCTACAGGAGTCTTTGACTCAATTTATTACAAAGAATATAATTGCTCCCCTCTAGACTGTCTAAGTCAAACAAACCAAGACCCTGAAAAACTGCTCGTGATTGTCTCAAAAAAAGCAAATAATTACTTCACAAACATAGGCATTATCTTGATTATTATTATAATCCTCTTAATCTTTGGTATGGTCATGCTGAGCAAACCAAAACAGACAGCAATATATGCCCTTGCTCCAGCATTCTTGATTTCTGGCTTGCTATTCTTGCTTAAATTTCCATTATCGTCAGCAGTTTCAGGCGTTCAGGAACCAATCAAAGGTATACTGGAATTATTCATCTCAGCACTATTCATAAATGCCCTCATAGTCTTTATCTTAGGGATAGTCTTCCTAGTGCTAGCTATTATACTAAAGATACTTATCAAGAAGTCTAAGAAAATCGAGCCTCAAGAGTAATTTAAATTTTTATCTTACTATCCTTAACCTCTTTTGAGTGTTGATCCATGGTCCCGTCCATCAAGCATACCCAACAGGTATGAGACTGACCATTTTCTTCCTTTACCATCCCCTCGCCATGACATTTCGGACAATTTTTGTTTGCCATTTTTTTATATATTAATATGCTTTTCGGACTTTAAAAGGTTTGTTGTAAGAAACTATCCAATTTCTTTTACAAGTTCCAAGACTTTCTTCTTAATTTGGTCCCTAAGCTTTCTTTGGTCCTCAGGAGTCATGCGATATAAATCTTGTATATCCCACCTAATAACTTTTTTCATATCAACAAAATCAGGAAGCTTTTCCACATGCAGGACTATTATCTTATCGGCCTCATCTGCCATTTTCTTAGTCAGTTGCTTTGGGCTTTTTTGAGATAAATTTATCCCTTCTTCTTTCATTATCCCCACTATATCTAAAGCATGCTTAGTAAGCTTTTTCCCTATGCGGCTAGGATAGTCTACAGCATGGCTTCCCGAACTAACTGCTTTGTTTTTCTTTGAGAATTTATTGAAAAAAGCCTCTGCAATCTGGCTTCTTCCCACATTTGCCTTACAAACAAATAAAACCTTCATCTTACTCCTCATGTGCTTCAATTTTTCCCTCTTGCCAGTCTTTCAAAATCATTCTAGAAGTTCTATCAACATCTACTTCTCCACCCTTCTTCAAAAAACCTTTCTTCTTCCCAATCTGCTCAATCATCGCATCAACATCATTCAAAATATCAAGGCTATAGAACTTCTCAAGAGCACCAGGATATCTCAACATAATATGCCCTACAACAAATTCTGGCTCTCTTATCTTATCATAATTCCTTGCGCCAATACTCGCGTGTTTTACATATCCTTCTTCTCCCAGAGTTTCCTCTCTTGGAACAACCCCCGGAGTATCAAAAATAAAGAGCCCTTCAGCAATCTTGATCTTCTGCAGACCTTTTGTGAATCCTGCCTCAAATGCGGTCTTAGCAACAGGCCTTCCAACTAAAAGATTTATCACTGAGCTTTTGCCAGAATTAGGATAGCCTATAATTCCGACTTGAACTCTTCCCTCTGTCTTGTTTTCATCCTTAATTCTGCTTGCCTCAATCTTAAGTTTATTCCTCAGTTCCTGACCCCCTTTTCTCTGCTTAGTTGACATGATTACATATCTCTTTATTCCCCTTCTCTTTATCTTCGCTTTTAGTTCATGTATATTCACAAGGTCTGATTTATTGAAAACAAAAATAAGCTTCTTATGTCTGCTCTGAATATCATGCTCTATTTCTTTATTTCTTGTTTCATCTATAAACCTAGAATCAAGAATCTCCAAGATGATATGAGAATCAGTTATGACTTTCTTCACTATGTTCGCAAATTTATCTTTATGCCTGTTCTGACTAAATGATTTCAACTTCCCCTTATGCTTTCCCAAAATAAATGAAGACCTTTTAGACCTTTTAGCTTTCATGAAATTCTTAAGAATTTGAAGTTTAAAAAGATAGAGAATCGAGCAGAACTTTACTTTTTCTTCTTTTTTTCTACCTTTGGTTTATTGCCAACGCCCCTCTTAATTAAATCAAGCAGCATCTTTCTGAAATATATTGTTGCTATAACTATAAAGATTACAAATAAAAGCTCAGTGACATCATAAAGTCCTTCTATATGCAGGATTTTAAATTCCTCTAAGACACCTACAACTTCATGCACACCAAAGAGGATTATAGCGGTCAGATAGTATTTCCAAGTCTTCTTCATTCCTGCATCGAGAACCAAGGATATCTGAATTCCCATCACAATCAATACAAAAGAAATTAAAAGATTCAGTATCTCCACACCCATATTAACTGACTCTAAAATTGGTAGCGTAAATTCAATCATTTTTCACCTTTTTTCTATTAAGTTCATGCCCAATTAAGTTTTTAAATCTTTTTAAAAAAAAGATAAAAACGCCGACGCAGGGAATCGAACCCCGATATCCTTTCGGAAATCAGCTTGCTTTACCCCTAGATAATTCTTTGGGGTGACATCTTAGGGGAGAATCCCCTAGATACTCAAGGCTGACGCCTTACCATTGGGCCACGTCGGCTTTATACCTTACGACGCTTCGCTATCCTTATAACGAAATGACACTAGGTTTATAGAGTAATAGAGAATAGAGATTTAAATCTTTGCTCTTATTATAAAAAAGGATTCTCTTGCTCGAAATATTCAATTTTTTATTTAGTCACCGATCAAGTCGGCGAAATCATCATCAAAACCCATAAGTTCAAGTTCTTCTTTAGTATATCCAAATTCCTTTTCGGGTAATCCCTCTTTTTGTGATGTAGCTGTCTCTTTGATTCTTTTACCTTTCAAGTCTATTTCACAAATTTTACTAGAATTTGGAAACTTTTTTATAAATTTACAAGCAGAAATCTCCTTATCATCAAAAGACACTGAAATTTCTTCAAATGTTTTGCTATATATGTTAAGAGCAAATTTATTCGCAGTTTCTAAATTATCTAGGGCTATATGAAAAAGCCATTCAACAACTGCTTTTTCTCCCCATTTTTCTTTTACAAAATCCTTGTATTCTTCTATAAAAAAGTGCCTTTCTAATCTGTGGTTATGTTTTAGGTATTTCGTTCCTTCATCTATCCAAGAATGTAATTCTCTAAATTCTTTACCGGTCCTTATTTCACTAATTCTACAATGGACATTTAGATTAGGCATATTTTTCTATCTCCTCCAAGGATTTAAATCTTTTTCTTTTAGATAGCTTGAGTGAGAAAACAGAGTAATAGCAGTTATGGGAAATGAATATAAGTAACGGGAAGGGATTAACTACGTTTTTCCTGTCTTGGCTATCTTACTTTATAAAAAAGTTTAGATATTTTTCCTATTTAAAAAATAAATTCTCTTGTTTTTGTCTTCATCTTCATAAACTTCACAAGTATAATTCTCAGAAATTCTCCCCATAACATTCTCTTTAATTTTTACACATACATCAATTGCAGAACCAACACTAGAAATAATAAAAGTTTCTGGCGAATGTGCTCTTACTTTAGTAACTATTTCATCAGATGTCTGCTTTTCGTTATCATACTGATCAATGAACTCTACATTTTTATCAATATTTCCCAAGATATTTTCAATCTCTGATTTTATCTCCTCTGTTGTTTGAAACCTTCCGATAATGTTCGCAATCAATTTTCCGAATAATCCGTTTTGAACAAAATAGGCTACATGAAGCCCTTCTCTTTTATATTTAGTACGTATTTTATTTTTTAGAGATACGAGGTCTTTTCCATCTTTTTCTAAATCTCTTAAAGTTAACCCCATTTGAAACAATATATGCAACTTACCATCTTTTACATAAGTTTTGAATAAATCCCACTCAGCTTTTTTTCTTTGCTTTTTGGCTAAGTTTATGACTTCCTCATCCTCTGTAAAAGAGAAATCCTTATCCAAAAACTTTTTTACCAAAGTTTTTAGACTCATACCAAGATAATTGAGAGCTCCTTCCGTTGCTCCTTTGGCAACATTCTCCAATGGATCAGGATTATCCAAAGACATCCCCATACTCCTCTAAAAAGGAGGATATACTCAGGGGGTTATTATCTAAGATTATTACACTTCCTGGATAGATAAACATATTCTCAACTTTGACAGGTTCTTTTATATATTTGTCTACATGTTTATTCCCCTCCTTGTCTAGAACAAAAACACCGTCAGAAAAATGTCCAAGCTCTTTTAGTAAAGCTATTTTCATATCACGACTCATATCTTTAATTGAGATCAATTGTGCCATTTTCTTCTTTTCTATTTAAAGAAAACAAGTATTTAAATATATTCGCTTTTGGAGATTGAAAGACCTTAAGTCAACCTTTTTCTTTAACCCCTTCTCCCACGTCGGCACGAATACCCATACCTAAAGAGAAATTTAAAGCTTTCTGTTATGCTCTCAAAGAATAATCCAAACCTTCTGTTTCTATATCAGTCGCTCGTATTTTGCCAGTTTAACCTTCGCATCAAACTCTGTTCTTAACAAATCATATTGTGAAACAGCTATAACTGCGGGTTCATTCAGCAACTTTCCTGCTCGGTCCATATAAGGCCCAAACCAAAACCCTGCTTGCCAATCTAACGCACGATCCATTTGCCGTAGATATCCTTTCAATTTATCGGTTAGTTGTTCCTCTACGCTAGGAGCTGCTGCATCTTTAACTCTATCAGAATTTCTTGTTGCAGGCTTACCAAATAATCTTGACATTGCACCAATCCATCTCGGTTGTGCTTCAATTCTTCCAGTTAATACTTCACTCATTTTCTTATAAACCTCTTTTTTTATCTCAATTTAAACTTTTGAGTTTTAACTTATCACTCCTTTCGCTTATAAAGCTTTCGCATTAACATGAAATACTAAAACCAATAAATCATAACTTTTTAGGAATTACAATTACTTAGAAAAATTCTCAATAAGACCTGCAAACTTGTCAGGCTTCTTGTACGCTTCCATCACTGCCAAGATATATCTCTCACTAACCTCTATAACGCTACAATTCTCGGCCTCTAGAACAACGCAATTAGGATTTTGTTCATCAACATATATTCTTGTTTGACTTGAGAAAGGCTTCAAAAGTATTGCACCAAATAAGAGAGCATTCGAACAATTGACAACAGTTATATTATTTCCTGAAAAATTCTCAGTCACAGCAGGCTGAACATCAATGCCCATGGCATCCAAGAACTGTCCAATCTGAAATGTCGCGACTAACGCAGCCCCTGAACAATTCACACTATCTGGAGTAAATGAAAAGTAGCTCATTGTAGAAACTCTAGAGATATTTGCAGGTATCAACCCAAGAACTCTCGGATCAGTCCTGAATTTGAAAGTATAGTCAAAAGGCACGCCATCCTTGATAAGAGTCAAAGGAGTTTCATAAACAAAATCATTTCCAAAAGGGGTTTTCTTAAAAGTAAAACCATTATACACAAAAGTTGTTTCTTTATGTTTATCACCAACAAAGAACAAGAAGATAATTCCAATAATTACCAATAAAATAAGTATACCAAAGATTATCCATCCGATTGTGCTTTTTTTAATCGGCCTCTTCTCCTTTTTCTCTTCTTTTTTTTCTTCTTTCTTCTCTTCAACAGGATTTGGTGAATTTGATACCGGGGTTTCTTGAATTTCTTTCGCTTCTTGAACTTCTTCTTTCTCCCCAATTTCCTCCTCTTCCCCCTCTTCTTCCTCTTCCTCTTCTTCTTGAGCTTCTGCAGATTCTTCTTGAGTCTCTTTTCCCTCTACATCACTTTCATAATTAGGTTCATAGTTCTCATCACTCTCCTCACTATCTTCGGTCTCTTCATCTTGAACACTCGTATCCTTTTCGTTATTATCTTCTTCCATCACATTACTCCAAATAGTTTATATATAAAATTATCGCTCGCCTTAATTATCTCACTTCCCTCTCCAGAAATTATCAAGCAGCTGTTCTTATATTCGTAACCTGCTTTTGTTTCATTGCTGAATAAGACTATTTTTGAATCAAGAGTTGCATCATCACAGCTCTTGATTGGGAGATTTTTATCTTGACAAAAACTTGAATTCTCCCTATCAACAGGGCATGCAAACTGAACTCTTGTGGCCACTAAATTCAAATTATTATAGAGATCAGCAGAAGCATATCCTCCCTGATCATCTGAAATCGCAATATACACAATCTTTCCTGTAAAACCATATAAATCTGAACTTGAGACGCCTGTTCCATTGAATTCCATTACTTCCCGGGGCAGATAGCTCGTGGTCAGGGTATTTGTTCCCACTATTGTCTGCCAGCCATTTACACTGTCTGAGAACTTGAATCCGTTATAAGTATTGCCGCTATTTTGGTTCTCTTGACCACTCCTGTCAACCAGCACATAGCCAAGCGTACTAAGAATCATCAAAGCAATTATAATCCCTGCAATAATAAATATAATAAGCTTCCTAGTTCTCTGTTTCTTCTGATGTTCAGACCTTGTATCAAGACTTTTCATTTAAAAGATAAGAAAAACCCTTTTAAAAAGATATCTGAATCAAATTGCACTTTTAGAATGATTTCTTAAAATCCACTAGTACGAACTAGGCTAAGAAAAAAAAAGAAAAAAAAATTATTTGCCTGCCGCAACTAATCCCATAATCCCCCCAATGATTGTCAAAATATTGCTCCCAATTATCCCAAAGATTAATGCTAAAATTCCTCCAGTCTTGACTTTCTTTGGATTTTTTATCATAAATGCAGCTATAACCGAGACAATTCCAGAGACGATGTAGCATACTGCAACTATAATCCAGACACCAAGAAACCATGATGCTCCGCTTGATGCGGCTTTTAGTACATCCATGCCCCAGAATGATTTTCCTGCCAAGACAATAACAACCCAAAAGATTCCCATTATAAAACTCAGGATTCCACCAATCAGGGCGAGTATAAATCCTATCTTAGATTCCATTTTTTAACCTCCTTTTTATTTAATTATTAAGATGAATCTAATCTTTTCTGATATTATTAACTTTTTTAAATTTATCAAACATTATAATAAGAAGGACGTAACTAATCATTAAGGTTATATCCGAAGTTATGCCTATTATCTTAATTAAAATTGGGCTGGAGAGTAGCATCCGAAATAATAAAAAGAAAATTCCGTTTAATACATAAATTGCAATAAGCCAAATTACCTTTTTGCCATAAATTTTTTCTAATTGAAAAAAAGAGAGTCCTAGGGCAATATATGCTATCCCTGTTAAAAAAAGAATAACTATAAAAACTGATAAGATAGCCATGCTGTTAAGATTCCATAAAAAAAGAACATAAACTAATTGGTAAAGTATAAAACATATCAAAGATATACCTAAAATATTTTTTAACAGCTTTAACTTTTTCTTGTTGGCAATTGCTATTAACCCCCTAAACATAAAAAATAAAAGAATGATTATCGGGATAAATGATATCAATTCAATTTTTTGTAAAAGAATCAAATTTCCTTCAAAATTCCAAATAAGATTTACTAAAAAATAAGCAAGAGAAATTGCTAAAAGAGTTAATGCAGAGATTTTAGCAGTAATTATTGTTTTTTTATATTCTTTATTTTCAACCTTTTTTTCCATTTCATATAACGAGGCACGCCCTTTTAATACTTTCTCTAAAATCAGGAAGAATCTTGTTTTTCATGCAAACAAAGACTAAACCTTATTTTTTCTTTTTTCAGAGCTAAAGCTAGTAGTTAAAAAAAAGAAAAAATAAAAAAAAAGAAAAAATAAAAAAAAAGTTTTGTTTTGCACCTAAGCTTAACTCGCTTCTACCAATGCGTTGGTATCAATCACGACTTTCTCCTTTGCAGCTGTACTTGCCTTCAATTGAAGGTAGTTTGCTGATTTCTCGGTGTCTGTTCCTGTCCAGCCAGCAACTAACAATGCATACTTGCCTGTGCCTTCAGTATAAGGTGATGTTTTCATCCACAATATACCTTTGCCCGCAGCAGTTACGCCTGTGTTGTCTGCCCATCCAGATTCAGTTCCGTAGACGGGAGTTGCCTCGTCAAGACCTAGCATCTTTCTGGCTACTTTGTTAACAGCTGTACCTCCAATAACGACAATGTTTTTGCTGACATATTTGTCAGTTTCACTGTCTTGTACTGGTGTCCATGATGTTGAACCGCCAGATGCTCCTGAAGCAGCTACAAAGACATTACCATATACCTCTTCACCATAGTAGGTGATTTTGGCATCGTATTGGTTTCCGGTCTTATCCCACTCAACCTTTGTGGCTAAGTCAGATGGTACGTAACCAAGATAGTATTTGCCAAGATAGTATTTGTCTTTTTCTTCAAAGCCATATGTGTTTATAGCGCCTGTAA
>CAYZTH010000006.1:0-20979 GCA_964481435.1 Candidatus Woesearchaeota archaeon | reverse complement strand
CCAAGATAGTATTTGTCTTTTTCTTCAAAGCCATATGTGTTTATAGCGCCTGTAATAGCACTCACATGTACATCGTGGTCACTGTTATGACCGAATGTTATGTTCAATGAAGAATCGCTCTGCGTAGTTTGGTCTTTGTTTTGATCCCACATTTCAAGCACCCAAGTTGGACCGCCAGCAGTTGGTGTCTCAGTCAAGTTAATGTTTCCATGCCCAACGCCAGTTGCGTTAATTGGCAAGAAGAACATTCCTCCCTTAGATGTAAACACTCTATCAAAGTGTCCACCAGAGTTGATACTTAAATTAACGTAGTTATCACTTACAGTGATAGCTGTTAAGTCAACTTGTCCTAGACTACATTCTCCGTCTGTCGCAATAGTACAGATATCACTTCCAGTGACTTCATTCTTCAAAGTGACTTTGTCATCAACATTGTTGAATGATGCTGAAATTAGATATGATTCAGCGTCTGTAGTTCCTTGGTATGATGCTATGAAGTACTTTGCATTAGCAGCCTTGTTGAAAGCCAGATATCTTTCTCTGGTTGTAACAAGTATCTCATCAGTATCTCCTCCAATAGCATTAAAGTTTGTTGTGTTCGAGTGTAGTAAATCTACTTCTTTTGTTCCATCCTTGAATGGAATTGTAATAGATGCTACATCACTTGAACCAGCTTCAACCTTAATTTCTTCTCCGGTTGGGAAGGCCATTCCAGTCATCATTAACTTAACGGCTTCTAAACCTGGTAAAAGAGCTGAAGAGTCCGGGGTTACATAAGCTTCATCCTCAAGATCCCATGCAAATGTTATGGTGGATAAATCAGCGCCACTTAGACCAATGTCGCTCTTTAGACCCTCAACGGTTTTCTCGTTGATTTTAACAGATGTATAGTTATCATAGACTTTTATCTTACCAGTTCCAACAGTCAATTCAGCACTGCTAGATCCAGTATCTCTTGCAACATACATGATGTCTTTTACACCAATGTAATTGCCATTAGATAACTTATATGTTGCTCCGGCAGCCATCGAGTTCGTTATGGTGTCCCCTATCTTTAATTTCACAGTTGGTGTACTGCTTACAAAGTAGAGAGTTATCGCTTCTCCACCGATTGTAATAGTCTCTCCTTCTTTCACGATTCCAGAAGTACTAGAATCCAACAGTGTTATGATATTGTTTGATGTATCAATATCACTGATATAATAGGTCTTACCTAGCATATCAATAGTTGTTGTCTCTAATGCTGCGGCTGTGAAATCAGGTTTATCTGTAAAACTCAAGGTGTAGTTCATAATATGCTGGTCATCAGTTAAATTAATACCCAAAGTTGGTGCTTTGTCATTGTAGTCGTTATCTGCGAATTGCATTATTCTTAATGCAGTTCCCATTGTTATTTTCTGGGTGTATTCATATTCAGAACTTGAGGCGTCTTTATAGACTCCATCCGCTAAAGTTGTAGGCATTTGATCTTTTGTTAAGGAAGATCTTATGTCACTCAATAGGTTTCCAATATTAAGCTTGTCGCTTGTCTTTTGGAATTGATAGCTCTCACCTGTAACTGTACTTGATGCTGTATCGATGCCGACGGCTTTTGCAGCAGTTAAAGCTCCAGCAATATCACCTGCGTCAGTAACTCCAGTACCTACAACAACAGCAGTGTTGGTGTTTGAGAACTGGGTTTTCCAATCGGCAATATTTAGAGCGACTGCTCCTGCCATGCTTGCTCCGATCATCAAAGTCGAGATTGCAAAAGGTGCAATCTTTTTCAATAGTTTCATTTTTTAACCTCCTTTCAAACATTTCTAATTGGCCCTTACCGGCAATGCCGATAATTATGGGCTACTAATCACTATACGTGATTAGTAAGCAACACACAGTTGCTCAAAAGCCAAAAGAACAGTCTATTTTTAAAGCTTTCGGAAAACCCCCTATTCCTCCCCTTTTTTCAACCCTTGCTTTAAAAAGCTTATGTTATTATTTTGAAGTTACTTGATATTTTGGAAATTTTAAGGTCTAGAAAGAACAAGATTTAAATAGGGTATATTTTTATACATATATTACCTTAATATATACTTAAGTATATAAAAAGAGAATAATCAACGGATAAATAATAATATACCGACGACAAATCTAATATGGCAAGACCAACAAGAAAAGGGGAGAAGAGAATAAAGAACATAATCATCAAGCTTAGTGAAGACAAGAATGTTTTTGATGTTTTAATCAAACCTATCATCCCTTTTGGGATAAGACAAGATACCCTTAATCCTGAGCATGGAGAAAAGATAAAAATGGCCGCCCATCTCATCCAGATAAGCAGGGCAAAACAGCTACTGAACAAAGAAAAAATCAAGATAATCTATGCCATAAAGGAAAAAAAGCCAAAGTCCATCTATGAACTTGCCAAGGTCCTTGGCCGAAACTTTAAGGCAGTCAGACAAGACCTAAGACTCTTGGAAAGCCTTGAGATCATAACCATGAAGCACGAAAGAGTCAAAAATCGCCTTTGTTCAAAGCCCATCCTTAATCTTGACAAGATAGTCTTTTCAATAGAATTCTAAACCCCCGACCATAACCGAGAATTAAGAGTAATAGAACTTAGCTGTAACATTGATATCCCTTGGGATAAAAGTTAAGTAAGTAAAGTAGTTCCCTGTTCTATTGCCCTGTTTGACACTAGTCTTTCCTGAACCAGTAGCTATACTAAACTCATAAGCATGGACATACCTGTTAGTTATGCTTGCATTAGTTCCAATTATGCTGGTCAAGACCCTGTAAAGGGTCTTATTCAAGGCAGCACAGACATCATCGTCTCCTACATCACAGGCCTGGCTTGGCCTTACATCGCAGTCTTTAGATAAGTCCCATATGCTCCTTGCCTCTCCAGAGATAGTGCAATTTGTAGTATATGATAAGACTGCCCAAGTCATGTCA
Source organism: Candidatus Woesearchaeota archaeon (assembly GCA_964481435.1). Lineage (GTDB taxonomy): Archaea > Nanobdellota > Nanobdellia > Pacearchaeales > UBA284 > JAPLYB01. The sequence continues at coordinate 18,045 of CAYZTH010000006.1, read as the reverse complement.
GAAAGCTCTTGCTGCTGCTGAACAACAGTTTTATTTTGCCTTAGAGAGAAACCAAGGAAGACTATTCCCACAACTAGAACGAGCATAATAATTACAACAAAACCCATTGACTCTTCCTGTCCCTTTTTATTTCCAATTCTCATTTTTGATTTTTCCTTTTTTATTTTGATTCAGGCATAATCATTTTAATTTTTATTTTCGCAATCTTGCAGATAAGCTCCCCATACTCCTGATTGCATATAGCACTGTATGTTGAATAGGTCTTACTAGATCCTTGGAATCCTGATTTTGAGTAAATAGTATATGTCTTTTTATCAGGATAAATTTCCTGAACTTCGACACCAGCGGCTTGAGAACTCTCCCAGAGCACGGAGTACTTATCCCTGATACTCCTTGTCTTATTAAAATACTCTAACTTATCTATATCTATACAAACTGCCTCTGAAGCCGAGCTAAAACTAGAAGAGCATCTAAATTCAGGCATTGAAGCAACAACCTCGAGCAGAGTTATTGCCCTTGCCTCCTCGCTCTGAACAGCAACTTTTTGCCAGCTCCTGTACTGGAAAGAAACATAAAACAGCAAAATAAGCGCAAAGAGAAAAATAACCCCCAACAAAACAAAAGCCATCTCCTGAATTTTCAACTGCCCTTTCTTTCTCAATTTTAATTTTGTTAAATTATTTTTCATATTATCGCCTCAATATAATGAACAATCCGCGCCCATATTTTGTGAATTTAAAGCGTCGGCTGCAGCTCTCAAAGTGTAGATGCTACTTGCTAGTTCGGCACTTGTCCGAGAGTTTATTACTTGGTTAGCAGATTGATCAAGAGCCTCTAAACTGAATATCGAAGAACATCCTTTGACCCCCAATGCCCTAGCTTTATTTCTATAGACTTCAGTTTCATATCTAATTCTTTGAGCAACTCTTTTCATATTACACGCGTAGATATCATAGCTTGAAAAAATAGCCGCGTACATTGTAGAATCATCTATAAAAGGGAATTCTCTTGTTCCTTTGACAACTCGACTATACTCAAAATCAATAACTATATCGCAGCCAGACCCATAGCAGACAGTTATAGAATTACCGCAATCTGCCTTAGTGTCCTTAAATTTGAAGTTAGAAATATTCATCCCTGTTGTACCTGCCCCAAATTCTTCTTCTATTGTTGATCCAGTCATTCCCACAAAACAATATGCCCTATCTCTCGAGAACAAATAAATCAAGTCTGCAACTCTCCAGGGCATGTTAAAAGGCTTGCTTATGACCTGCAAATTCTTACTGTAAATAGAACTCTCCGTGAAAATATACTTATCATAAACTTTTTTAGGAGCCATCCTAACTCCAGGATTTGTTGCGCTTAAAATAGAATCGTAACCAAAGCCCATATCTAAATTACATGAAAAATTAAATCTCTCTTTTTTTTGCAAAGTTACTTCTTTGCTTGACGTAGCTCCTAGACCTCCAAAAGATGAAAAGGGATTCAACAATATATCCAGGGTATTTTCTGCAACAAGACCCTGGCCTGTCTTGCTCTCATTCATCTTGGTTCCTATAAAATAAAAAGCAAAGAACAAAATTAAGGCACCGACGATTAGGGCAAATATCCAGCCGAATTCAATAAAACCTTTCTTACCTATTCTCTTCATTTTTTATATCTAGTTTTATCAAAGGAATTTAACTTAATCTTGCAGCACTCTGCTGAAACAGACAATTTTGTGCTGCGCAAACTTTTTTAATTTAACTTTATTTTCTCTCCTAAGCAGCACTTATCTCAACAAGGCTCGTCTCATTTTGTTTCGACAGCCTCATCTTGATTTTCCACTGCCCCTCAACAGTCTTAGCCTTGATGCAAATCGGGGTTTTTGGGATTTCAATGCATTTTTTCTGTGGCTCGTTGTCAGCATTGCAGTAGACAGCGACAGCACTTTTTGCATGATACTTTTCAGCTATGCCAAAGGGATAAAAAAATACATTATAGTTCTTTCCAGAATACATCCGACTTATATTCGTGCAAAAATTACTTGGAACTCCCGAACCTTGCTGGCAATTCGCAATATTTGCAAAACAAACATACTTAACATTACTATTGACCTGAGCAGAAAATACTTGGCTTGCTTCCTCTTGAGTCCAAACGCCCCAGACTCCTTGTTCGCTCTTCAGCCTAGATGAAAAATCAAGGAATTTGATCTGCTCGGCTCTGTCAAGGAACATCTTTATCACATAAAATCCGACAAAAAGCACGACAACAACAAGTATGATAGAGAAGATGAACTGAAACGACATCTCAATAGAACCCCTTCTGCTTTTTTTCAATGACATTAAACTTCTAATCATCCTCTTTTTCATCTCATAATAAGGAATTTTGTTTTAAATAACTTTCTTTTAGAGCAATTTTAGAACTATTTTATGCCTGAATCACCAATCCATAAGCTTTATAAATCACCCAGTTTTATATATTTATAAAAGGGAGAAAAACATAAAAAATGGAAATGGAATCAGCACACCAAGCAATGGGCTATGATCGGACAGCAACTCTATTCAGTCCAGAGGGAAGACTCTTGCAAGTCGAGTATGCAGAGAAGACAGTCAGATTAGGTTCAGCAAGCTTAGCAATGGTCTGCACAGATGGAGTAATTATACTAGTCGATAAAAGAATCTCAGACCCTCTATTAATTCCAGAATCTTCAATGAAAATCTATGAAGTTGATGATCACATAATGGCAAGCACAGCCGGAATCCTATCAGACTCAAGAATACTGATGGAAAAGGCACAAGGAAATGCTCAACAGCATAGGATTGTCTATGATGAGCCAGTTGATGTTGAATCAGTCATCAGAGAGATAGCAAATCTAAAACAAGCTTATACACAGTACGGTGGAGTCAGACCATTCGGAATAAAAGTAATCATGGCTGGAATAAATAACAACAAATCAGCCAAGGTTTTTGTCTCAGATGTCACAGGAAATTATTCAGGGGTCAAAGCAACAGCCATCGGAGAATATGATGAAAAAATCCTAGAAATTTTAAGGAAAGAATATAAAGATAACCTAACAATAGACAAGGCCCTCAAACTTGGCCTAAGTATCTATAAAAGAATTATGGGAAAAGGCTTCGATATAACAAGATTCGAAGCAGGAATAATCAAAAAAGATAAGCCAAAAATAGAAAGGATTATTGGCGATGCTCTATCAAAGTATACTAAAGATTAAAAAATAAAAATTATTTAACGGACGCCATTATTAACTAAGGCGCATAAAAATTACCAAATTTCATAAAAACTTTTTCTAAAATGACAAACGTACTAGCAAGAACCAAGAAGAAAGGAAAGGAATTCGAGATAATGGTAGACCTAGATAAAGCCTTGGCATTCAAAAAACAGAAGCTTCAAGGCACGGCCCTAACGCTACGAGACACCCTGGAAGTTAATGATATATTTACAGACCATAAAAAAGGTTTCAAAGCATCTTCAAAAGACCTGAAAGATGCTTTTGGTACCGATGATGTCTTCAAAGCAGCCGGAGATATAATCAACACCGGAGAAATTCAACTCACCCAAGAGTACAGAGAAAAGATGAGAGAACAGAAGATGAAGCAGATAATCGATTTCTTGGCAAGAAATTGCATGGACCCAAGAACAAGCGCACCCTATACCCCTCAAAGAATCGAGCAGGCTATTAAGCAGGCAGGCGCAAGAATAGATGACCGGGATTCGGAAGAACAAGCCATGATAATCCTTAAGGACATCGAGAAGATAATCCCCATTAAGATTGCCGTAAAAAGAATAGAAATAACTGTGGCTCCAGAACACGTCGGCAAGATATACAACCTAATCAAAACATTTAAAAAGGAAAAAGAAGATTGGTTAAATGATGGTTCTATGCGTTGCATAATCAACTTGCCTGCGGGAATGCAGATTGAGTTTTATGACAAACTGAATTCAGCAACGCAAGGAAGCGCTATAACTAAAGAGATTAAAGATTAAAAAAACTAATAATCACAAAAATGACAAAAGAAAAAGAATTCAAGAGAGCAGATGGAAGGGCCTTAGATGAAACTCGAGAAATAAAAGCCAAGGTTGGCATAATCAAAAATGCTGATGGCTCAGCAATGTTCTCATTCGGAAAATCAAAAGCAATTGCAGCAGTCTATGGTCCTAGAGTTTTGCACCCACAACACTTACAAAATCCAGAAAAAGGAATCCTAAGATGCCACTATGACATGACCCCCTTCTCAGTTTCAGAAAGAAAAAGACCAGGACCAAACAGAAGATCCTCTGAAATCTCCTTTGTGACTGGAAAAGCCCTAGAACCGGTTCTTCAAATTCAAAACTATCCAAATACAGTAGTTGACTGCTATATCCTGATTGTTGAAGCAGATGCCTCCACAAGATGTGCGGGAATAAATGCGGCCTCTCTTGCCTTGGCAAACGCAGGCCTTCCAATGAATGAATTGGTTGCAGCAGTTTCAATAGGTAAGACTGGAGATTCCTTTGTTGTTGATTTATCAAAAGAAGAAGAAGATTTCACAATAATGAAAGATGGTGAGGAAATCAAGGCAGCAACAGATATTCCAATTTCAATGCTCTCAAGATCTGAAAAAATCAGTCTTATCCAACTTGATGGAAAAATAAAAGCCAGTGAGCTAAAAGAAGCAATAGCCCTTGCAAAAAAAAGCTGCAGAGAAATAATTGAAATTCAAAAAAAAGCACTTAAAGAAGTTAAAGATAATTAAGATAAATTAGTATAAACTAAATAAAAAAACAAAAGCGCATTAATAAAAATAAAGCGCATAAAAAACAGATAATAAATCAAATATAATAAAAAATGCCATACAGAAGAGAAAATTACACAAATAGGGAAGACATGAAAGAAGAAGAAACAAGAGAAATGCCTGAAGAGATAGATCACGAAAAAAGTCGTGATATAGTTGTTCCTGGAGAAATTCTTGCCAAGGGAAAAGAGATTCTGCCAGGAGAGGGAACACGAAGAGAGGGCGAAGAAATAGTCTCCTCAAGATTTGGCCTTCTAGATAAAACCGACAGGCTTGTCAAAGTCATCCCTTTAAGCGGCGCTTATATTCCAAGAGCAGGTAACACAGTCATCGGACAGATTGTTGATGTAAATTTCAATGGTTGGAATATAGATGTACTATCATCCTATCAAGCATTCTTGCCAGTTATGGAGTGCTTCGGTTACATAAACAAAAAGGACCTTACAGAGGTCTATGACTTCAATGAAATCCTAGTTGTGAAAATAAGAGCAGTCAAGCCAAGAAGCATAGAATTGACAATGAAAGAAAAAGGCCTAAAGAAGCTTGAAGGCGGAATGTTAATCAAGGTAAACTCAGCTAGAGTTCCAAGAATAATTGGAAAAGCCGGAAGCATGGTCAAAACAATAAAAGATGAAACAAACTGCAATATCATAGTCGGGCAGAATGGCCTAGTCTGGATAAAAGGGGAAAGAGTTGAAGATGAAATAATCGCAAAAAAAGCAATAGAAATTATCTCAGAGAAGCCTTTTGAAGTAGGCCTAACAGAAAAAGTAAAAGAATTCCTTGAAAAGAATAAGAAGAAATAATTTAAAAATCAAAAATGGAAATATCAACAGTAATGAAGAAAAGAATTGAAGAGATTATCTCAAAAGAGAAAAGAATAGATGACCGGGAACTTATAGAATCAAGAGAACTAGAGATTGAGATAGGCATCTCAAGCAAAGCTGAAGGATCGGCCCAAGTAAAGCTTGGAGATACAGAAGTCTTAGCCGGGATAAAATTAGATCTTGTTGAACCATTCAGAGACAGCCCAGACGCAGGCGTCCTAACAGTCAATGCAGAACTCTCACCACTAGCATCAGATAGGTTTGAATCAGGACCTCCGGGAGTAAAGACAATAGAACTAGCAAGACTTATTGACCGAGGTCTAAGAAACTCAGAATGCATAGATTTCAAGAAACTCTGTGTTAAAAAAGGAGAAAAAGTATGGTCTCTTGCAGTAGATATTTATCCAATAAATGATGCAGGAAATTTGATTGATGCAAGCGCAATAGCTTCCATAGCTGCCCTATCAGTTGCGGTTTTTCCAGAAGTCAAAGAGGATAAAGTCCAGTATGGGGAGTTAACAAACAAGAAGATTCCTTTTACAAACCTCCCAATAACTGTAACTGTATACAAAGTAGATGGCAAATTCATAATTGATCCTACAACAGAGGAAGAAGACGCCTCAGTTGCAAGAGTTACATTTACATTCACCTACCCAAATGAGGATTTGCATTCAATGCAGAAAGTTGGCGATGAATTGAGTGAAGATGAGCTCATTGAAATGGAAGAAATAGCACTCAAAGAAGGAAAGAGACTAAATACCAAAATAACAGGCCTCTTAAAGAAAGCTTAGTTTTATAATCTGCAATTGCTGAGTACATCAGTACAAAATCAGCAACATAACAAATCAATAACAATAAAAGCACAAACTCTTACCAAAGTAAACAATACCAAATCTAATAATCTACAAAAACATGACAGAAAAATTCCAGTACACAAAGTTCGAAAGAGCAAGGATAATCGGGGCTAGGGCTTTACAGATAAGCGCAAATGCGCCAATAATCCTTAAGCTAGATAAAGATGCACTTGAATCAATTAACTATGATCCGATAAAGATTGCAGAAATGGAATTTGATGAAGAAGTTCTTCCAATAACTGTTCACAGACCTTTGCCAAAGAAAATGGAAAGAAAAAGTGATATCAAACTTGAGATGATTGAACAAGAGATAGAAGAAATAGAAAAACCAAAGGAAGAAATAAAGAAAGCAGAAGAAAAAGAAGAAGAGATACCAGAAGTCAAAAAGGTAGACGTGAAAAAAGAACCTACAACTTCAAAATCATCCACCGCTGACGACGATATCGCAAAAGAATTCGAAGCAGAGGAAGAAAAAGAAGAAGAGATGCCAGAAGAAGATGCTGGCGATAGTTTCTAGATTTTCTTAAAAAATAAAGTTTTTTATACCTAAGATACCTATCTAGTATATAAAAAGAAGTAAAGTGCGTAAACTAAGAATAATTTAACCTATACCAAAAATGATAATCCAAAAGTTTAATGCCAGACTTATTTTTAATTCAAGAAAAGAACTGACAATAGCTATTCAAATTAAGACAAAAGACGGGACTTTTGAGTCAAGTGCTCCAGGAGGCGCATCTAAAGGAGAAAATGAAGTACTTCCTTTCTCAAAAAAAGGCATTGACACCTCTATTCAGTTTGCAAATACTCTGGGTCAAAAACTTATCAGAGAAAAAACTTCTTTTAACAAATTCCAAGACCTCGGAAAAATTGAATCAATGTTCCACAAAGTTGATAAAACAAAGAGACTTGAATTAACAGGAGGAAATACACTATTTGCAATTGAAGCAGCAATCCTAAAATCTATTGCGGCGTCATACCAAAAAGAAGTCTGGGAATTTTTACTTGAACAAGACAAATTTAAAGGTAAACCCCAGTTTCCAAGACCCTTGGGAAACTGTATGGGTGGCGGAAAACACACAAAAGAAATTGAAAAACCTGATTTTCAGGAATTTCTTATACTTCCAGACGCAAAATCAAAAAGAATAGTTGATAATCACTACATAAGCCTTCAAGCCTACAAAGAAATCAAAGATACTTTGCAAAAACAAGATAAACGATTCTATGGAAAGATTACCGATGAGCATGCCTTCATCTCCTCTTTTGACAATGAAAAAATCATCAGCTTGATGCAAGAAGTACAATCAAAAATCAAGGCAGAATTTAATGAAACTCTTGACCTTGGAATTGATGTTGCTGCAAGTTCTTTTTTTGATAAAAAGAATAAACTCTACAACTACAATAGACTAAACGGAAAACCAGGAACTCTTAAAGTAGATGAACAAATAAATTATATCTTTGAACTCTGCAAAAGATATAATCTCACCTATATCGAAGACCCTCTTGATGAAGAGGATTTCTTAGGCTTCTCTAAACTCCTAAAAAAAGTCAAGAAAGCAGGACTCAAGACATTGATAGTTGGAGACGATCTTATCTGCACAAACTCCGGTAGATTAAAGAAAGCAATCAAATCAAAATCAATCAATGCCACAATTGTCAAACCAAATCAGTGTGGCTCACTTCTTGAAACAAAAAAAGTTATTGACCTGGCAAAGAAAAATAACATCACTCCGGTAATCTCTCACAGATCCGGAGAAACACAAGACCCAATCCTAGCAGAACTCGCCCTAGGTTGGCAGGTCCCAATAATTAAAATAAGTGTTGTTGGCACTGATGCTTTCAAGACAAATGACCTAATCAGAATTGAGAAGAAACTAGGATAAATCGATTTGCTAAGTGCCTCAGCACAGAATTAGCAACAACAATAATCAATAACAATAAAAAATATACTAAAAAAGGAGGAATAATAAAAATAAAATGAGCGTGAACCTATATTTTAAATGGTTTGATATCTGGGTCGGCTTCTATTACGATAGGCATGAAAAGGCCCTCTATTTTCAACCACTGCCATTCATTGGATTGAAGTTCCAGAAATCCAAAAACAGATATCTTATAAAAGAAAGACACTAAATAACAAAGCAAAAAGGAACAATCAAAAAAAATCCTTATAAAAAATGCCAGTTTTAATAAATTTCAAGATTTGTGATAATTCTAAAGATTGCAGCGGCATCTCTGTTTGCCCTACAAGTGCATTTCACTGGAATGAAAAAAAGAAGATAATTGAGATAGATGAGAAAAAATGCACTAGCTGTGGAACATGTGAGAAATCATGCCCTGTTGGGGCAATTCACGTCGCAAAAACTGTTGAAGAATTCAAAAAACTAAAAAAAGAGATTGACGAAGACCCCCGAAAGGTTCATGATTTGTTTGTAGATAGATATGGTGCTCAGCCAATTCACGAGGCTTTTCTCATCAATGAGGATGAATTCAACATCCAGATTCTAGAAGCAAGCAAATTAGCAGCAGCAGAATTCTTCAAGAACGAAACAATCATGTGCCTGCTTAATTCAATTCCAATAAGAGATATCTTCAAGGATATGGACATAAAATATAGGAAGGTTGATATCACAACAGAAAAACTTCTTAAAAAATATAATATCAAGAAACTTCCCTCACTTCTATTCTTTAAAGAGGGCAAATTAATAGGAAAAATCGAAGGCTACGTAGATGATAAAGATAAGATGAAAAAAGAAGTCAACAAGATTGTCAAGAAAGTTGCATAATCATCTCTTAATATCTTTCCAGCTCTTTTTCTCTTTCATTAACTTAGAAAGCTGAGGAAAGTTCTCCTCAAAAGTCGGTTCTTCTTTCTGATAGAATATCCCAACAGGGATTTTCTCTTTAGAACCCTGATTATAATCAAACTCATCAGCACGAAGCATTGCAGCATTTAAATCACTTTTATTGTGTCCTTTCTCCTGCAGATTATAAGTCCTCTCTTTGTATCCCTCATCTTTATGGAAAATGATACATGGCTGGATTACTTCAATGAATGCAAATCCTTTGTGTTCTAGAGCCTGATTCAAGACTTGCTCAACTTGTCCAACATCTGAATAGACTCTTGCAACAAATGTAGCTCCTGCCGCTAGCATTAATTTTATTGGATTCATAGGATTGACTTTAACTCCCAAAGGAGTTGTCTTATCTTTAAATCCTAATTCGGTTGTAGCAGTGGGCTCTCCGACAGTCAGGGCAAATACTTGATTATTATGAACTATATACTTAAAATTAGAGTTATATCTCGCAGCATGAATCAAATGATCAAGACCCTCTGAATATGCATCTCCGTCTCCTGAAAATCCCAAAACATTCAAGTTTGGGTTTCCTATCTTCATTCCCAAACAAGTAGGAATAACTCTCCCATGCAAAGCATTTACTCCAGGCAGATTAATATAATCAAAAATCTTAGCATGACACCCTATTCCCGCAACAATCCCAAAATCACCTTTTATCTTTGTTTTCATAAGAGCATTCTTAACACCTGCAAGAATCATGAAATTAAAACATCCCGGACACCATGTGGGGATTATGTTTGTGTTTAGATTTTTTACCATTTTAATGATGAACAAGACTGCCGAAGCACAATGTGTTTTGAGTAGTATATAATTTATTTATATATCTTTTATGTGTATGCGCATTTAATTTATTATATCTAACCATTTTATTTTAACCTCTTCTTAATCTCTGCATTTAATTCATCAGCTAAAAAAGGCCGAGCATCGTATCTAAGGATTTTATTCTTCTCTTCAATCTTTATTCCTGTCTTCTCTCTTAACAAATCAGCTAGCATACCTGTTGAATCATTCTCAACTAAAATTAGATTTGAACCCTGTAATTGTTTACTTAAATCTGGAAAAGGATCAAGATACAATATTTGTATAAACTGAACATCTAATCCATTAATAGCGTCAAGAATAGCTCCTTTTGTTGAACCCCAAGAAAGAACAACATTTTTGCTTGATTTTTTTCCATATGACTTAAACATCTCAAATTTTGAGGCTTCTTTTGCAATTTCTTTTGCTTTTTTCAACCTTCTTTCGAAGTTCTCATTAATTATCTTCGGATCATCTGTTGCAAATCCATCTTTTGTAGCCTCATAGCTGTTGTATTTAATTAAGGCCATTACCTTGGGGGATTTTACAATTTTCGCCTTGCCCTGCATGGGATAAGAACTTTCAGCAAGATGTTTATCACTAATTATAATAACTGGGGCTCTGAACTTTTGAGAAAAATAAAATGCCTGGCTCGCAATCTCGCCACACTCTACGGGATCTCCAGGAGCTAGGACTAATCTTTGAAACTCTCCATGTCCCGAATGCAGAGCCATTCTCAAATCTCCCTGAGAAGTATACGTTGGCACACCTGTTCCAGGCCCTGGCCTCATTGCGAGATAGAACACAAGAGGAACCTCTAACATTCCAGTCAAGCTTAAAGCCTCTGTCATCAAGTCAAAACCCCCACCAGAGGTTCCAATCATGACCTTAGCCCCGGTTATGGCACTCCCAACACCGGCATTTGCAACAGCAATCTCATTCTCTAATTGGAATACAAAAAAGTTATTTTCATCCTGCTTTCCTGACAGTTCAAATAAAACCGGTGTTGCAGGAGTCATAGGGTAAGCGTAATACAAGTCAAGCCCAGAGTCTATAGCACCTTGAGCTAAGCCCATGCTTCCATCTAAAAAAGAGAATCCCTTGGTCTTTCCGACTTTCTTTTCTAATTTCAGCAATTCAAGAACTTTCTCTGCTATTTTTTCATCGCTTGAATTGGTTTTTATAAAATGACCGCCTGATTTTAGAGTACCTTTATGAATTTTCTCTGTTTTCTCATCTAAAGCTACAATCACATCTACTTTAGAATCGTTGCTTGAAACACTTTCATCAGAGAAAGTAATTACATTAAAATTATTTCCCCCCCTAATCCTAGATTCGTAGGTTCTTGAATAAAAAACAAAAAATCCTTTCTCTATAAGCGCTTTAGCGAGAATCTTAGTTAAATGATTAGGTCCTTGCCCTGCCTCTCCACTGATTAAAACACTGTACCTCATTTTGTATTATTAACTTATCTTTAATGCCAAATAAAAGGAGATATTTAAATTTAATCCCTATCAAAAGCCCCAAAACCAAAAATCTTAAAAACCCTCTTTTACTATATGCCTTATGACAAAGCAAATTAAACTTCGGGAGAGTGTTCATCACTCGAACTGATTTTCCTAGCTTTGCTTATAAAATTTCTAAGTCCCTGATTCAAAACATTTTTAACTATTCATTTTTGTATTTTAAAATAAACTATGAAATTTATAGTATAACGCTAGAGCGAAAAATTTATAAATCCATGATTCTTATTGTTATAATGAACAAAAGAGTGAGATTTTCCGAAGGAGAACAAAAGAAGTTGCTTAAAGATATAAAGAAGAAAACAGGGTTAGGATGGAAGGAGATTGCTAGAAAATTGGAAGTTAATGAAAAAACATTAGTTAAATCTTACATGTATGAATACTGTGATCTTCCTTACAATCTTTTCAAAAAAATCTGTACAATTCTATGTGAAAAAGAAAACAAGATTTTAGAAAAATATGGGGGCATGATAAAAAAAGAAGAATTGGTTATTGGAAGAAAAGTTTTTGGAGAACAAAAAAAGGTTTTAGATCCAATAGATATAACCTACACAAATAAAAAACTAGATTTGGATGTATCTAAAATAGGTTATAGTAATTACGATCTAAAGAAAAAAATTAAAATACCCACAAAGATTACCCCCGAATTGGGTGAAGAGATTGGAATGCAATTTGGAGATGGTTTTCTCTCAGCAAAAAAATATGATTATAGACTGAAAGGAAATCCGAATAATGAAAAAGAATACTATTTTGATGTTATAAAACCATTATTTAAAGAATTGTATAACCTTGATGTTAACCTAAAAGAATTTAAAAGAAGTTTTGGTTTTGAAATTTATTCTAAGGCATTATGGGAATTTAAAGTAAAAGTTCTGGGCATAACTCCGGGCAAAAAATATGGCATACGATTCCCAGAAATTCTTAAGTTAAATGATAAAGAGATTCTTGGTGCATTTTTAAGAGGTTTATTTGACACAGACGGTTGTGTTTCATTCAAATCAAGGTATGGTTATAAAAATTATTACCCTACAATTGAAATTTCACTTACTTCAAAAAATCTAATAAAGGACGTTGCTGAAATACTATTCATGTTTGGGTTTAATCCAGGTGTTTTTTTCAATGAACGATATGGAAGAATAGCTATTCGTGGAATTGAGGCACTTAGGAGATACGAAGAATTTATTGGGTGGAGTAGCCCCAAAAATTTAAATAAAGTAAATGAATGGAAAATAAGATACCCAGAACTAAACAAACGTGGCGATTGTAGCTCAATGGTTAAAGCGCCTGGCTGTGGACGCGTTTGCTTGCAAAACAAGAAACGCTCAAGGCAGAACCCGGGAGACGGGGGTCCGATTCCCCCCTTTCGCTTGTATAATCAAAAGAGGTAAATTAAGATGGAACAAGCAAAAACAATAAAAGGCTTCAGAGACTTCATAGGTCCAGAAGCTCTTAAAAGAGAAGCAATAAAACAGCTCTTGATAAAAAAGTTCAAAGCCTATGGGTTTATCCCCGCAGAAACCCCTATAATCGAGTTCGAGGAATTTGTTAAAGGCTCTAATCAACAAGATGAAGCAATCTCAGACATCTTCAAATTAAAAGACAAAGGCGACAGAGAACTTGCATTAAGATATGAATTTACATTTCAGTTAAAGAGACTCACTCAAGGAAAGAGGCTACCGTTCAGAAGATATCAAATCGGAGAGGTTTTCAGGGATGAACCAATTTCAACAAATAGATTCAGACAATTCACTCAGTGCGATGTTGATGTTATAGGCTCAACAGCAAGGGATGAAGCAGAAATACTAAAGCTTTTCTCAGAAATATTCAAAGAAAACGGTATTGATGCTACAGTCTTCATCAATAATCGAAAGCTGTTAAATGAAATCCTAGATGAACAAGGAATAAATGACAAAGGAAGAAAAGAACAGATAATCAGAGAGATAGACAAACTAGACAAGCTCTCAGAATCAGAAGTTAAAGATAATCTAAAGAAGTTTGGAGCAGAAAAACTCCTTAATTTGTTCAAAAAACCTGAAGAATATTTTAAGAAATATGAATCCTATAAAGAAATAAAGGAACTTAAGGATTTCTGTCGAGCCTACTCAATAAAAGTTGAATTCTCCCCAACCCTGGCCAGAGGCCTATCCTACTACACTGGCTCAATTTTTGAAATCAAGCTAAAAGGCATGCGAGAGAGCATTGCTGGCGGAGGCTCTTATCAAATAAATAATGTTCAGAGCACAGGAATCTCTTTTAGCATAGAAAGGCTCGCTTCACTTTCAAATGTTAAAGGTCAAGGAGTAAAATGCATCATCATCTCCATAGGCCAAGACAAAGAACAAGATAGAGAATCTATCAAACTTGCCCAAGTCCTAAGAGAAAAGTCAATCTCCTGCTTCATCATGGACAAAATAAGCAAAGCTCTAGACTATGCTAATCAAGAGCAGATTCCTTATGTCATATTTCTAGGCAAAGACGAGATAAAGAAGAAGAAAGCAAAACTCCGAGACATGAAGACAGGCAAAGAAGAATTTCTTGCAGAACCCGCTCTAATAAAGAAGTTGAGTCAGTAAAAATAAGCGCATTATTACTATACGAAGCGCACAAAATCGAGTTATATTTTATTTTTAAAGTTTTAACGATTATAGAAATGTCCTATTCTCTAATCCTGAATTTCACTTTCTAAAACTTTATAAATAAACCCCATATCTCTAATGCATGACAATTGTTGAATCACTTTCAGGAGTTCGAGGCATTTACGGATTAGAACTCACAGACGAAAAGATTGAAATCTATGCAAAGCTATACTCCGACTTCTTAAAAGAAAAAAATCCAGAAGAAAAAATAAAGATAGTTGTTGGAAGAGATGCGAGACCATCAGGAGAGTCGGTTCTAAGGTCCTTAATCAAAGGACTTGATTCTGAATTTGAGATAATTGATGTGGGAATCCTCCCAACTCCCTTCATCCAAAATGCGGTCCGCGAATTTCACGCACAAGGAGGCATAATAATAACGGCTTCCCATAATGAACCTGAATTTAATGGGTTCAAATTCCTGAACAAAGAAGGTGGCCAACTAATGCCCCCAGAAATAGAAGCCATAATCAAAAAAGCTAATGAAAGAAACTCCTCTTCCGGAAATCCTAAAAATAATAATAATAATAATAAAATAATGAATATGCACCCTGAAGCAATAGAAGCTTATAAAAAATTTGCAAGAGCTATTCTAAAAACCGACAGGATAAACACGACTGCTAAGATATTGATGGACCCAAATGGAGGTGCAGGTGTCTTCTCAAAAGAAATATTTGAATCATTTGGGATAAATGCAGAATATATGAATATGATTCCAGGAGAATTCAACAGAACAGTTGAGCCAAATATAAAGACCCTTGGACATTTGAAAGAAAAAATCCAACAAGGGGGTTTTGAATTCTTAATGGGTTTTGATTGTGATGCAGACCGTGTTGAAATTCTATTAGATGATGGGAGCATAGTATCTGGAAATCACTCCATAGCTATAATTGCAGACCATCTTCTCTCAAAAGCGAAAGAAAAAGAAAAAAGTGTTGTAGTTAATGGTGCAACAAGCCATATTGTCAGAGAAATAGCCCGAAAACATGGCGCAAAATTCAAAGAAGTTGATGTAGGCGAGCCAAATGTTGTTGGGGAAATGTCTCGATCATGTTCTATAATAGGGGGAGAAGGAACAAGCGGAGGACCAATAATCTCCCCATCAAAGTGCAGGGATGGTATCTTAACCTCTTTATTCTTGTTGAAAATAATCTCTGAAAAAGATAAATCACTAAAAGACATTATACAAGAACTTCCGCCCTACCATAATGTCAAAGAATTCTTCAAAATAAAAGAAGATTTCACGAGCAGCAGAGAGAGGATAAAATTGTATTACCTAAAGAAAGGATTTGAAGTCCAAGAATTTGGAGATTCTAACGGAGGACTAAAGGCCATCAAGAACGGTTCTTGGATATGGTTTAGACAATCAAGAACAGAGGACCTAGTTATGAAATGCTTTGCAGATTCAAAGGATAAGAATACTTCTCAAACCCTTATAGATGAAGCAAAACAACTTTTGATGGGCTAGAAAATTTTTTTGCTAATTAGATTTTGCAACGTTGTGCTTCAGCACCAAAATCTTTTTAATTATTTATTAACAATTACTTCACGATTTTCTCTCATACCTCTATTGAAAAACCAATAGAGAGGAGCTACATATCTACCCTAATTTCTATAAAATTCAAAAATCCAGAGGTTTACTTTTTTGCTACCTTAGCCAAAACAAGTACTGAACCGATTATACCCATAATTGGTCCAATAACAAAACCCGATGGAGGAATTATCAAAGCGATTATGCTGAAAATCAGCACAAAAACACTGGCCTCTCTAGGATTCCTTCTCATCAACAACGTAGCAATCAACATCCCTAATCCAAGAATAATTCCAATTATTCCAAAAACAGGGGAAGCGTTTGCTGTGCCAAATAGACCTACTTTCCAAGGAGTCAAAAAGATAATCGAAGCTATAAGAACAATTATCGCAGCAATCAAGCTAACTGCATGATCTGTTGTAACAACTGAACTTCCTTCAACTTCTTTTTTCGGCATATCTACGATTTTACCTCTTTTTTTAACTTTCTTTGCCATGATTATATAATTCTAAGTAGTTTAAAAATGTTTTTGAACGTCAAACAAAAGCGCATGAAGATAATTAAAGCGCATCGAGTTTATTTATAATTTCCTAGAATAAATTTAGCACAAAATCTCTTTGTGCTTCGGCAGTCTTGTTCAGCTATTCACGCCATCCCAATTTCCTCATCGATCTCCCGTATAGAAATTGTGCATCCTTTGAACTTCAAGCCATAAAGCAATGCCTCCATCGCCTCGACCTTCTTTGCAGGAAGATCGATTATTCCCAGTTTATATGCCATGAAAACAAGCTCACTTGACCTTAAGACCTGGAAATCTCGGAACATGGGATAATTTTTCGGGCTAGAGTCTATTTTTGTATGCAGCTTCGTTTCCAGAAGTTTTCTTAAATTTTCAGGGGCCTCACATAGGATCCTAGTTGTTCTTTCATCAACAATAATCGCCTTCTTATCTATATCCAAAAGAGGATATAGGGCTAAACAAGAAGCTTCCCCATCATGCAATAATCTTATATCCTCTTGTCCAGCTCTGAAAGTATGATTCGCTATCAGCATGATATTCTCCTTTTCTTTGTTCAAAGAAATATTTGAAAATAAAGTAAGGGTCCCTTTCTCAAGAAGTTTCTTTATAAAAAGAGATTCTAGCATGAATCTTCTTTCCCTGAGAGGTTTATCAATTATCTCGCGCTTTACATCCTCCGTTATATAAAATTCTCCTCCGAACTTCTTTTTCAAGGGTTCAAGGATGTATAACAAGTCATTCAATGCCAGAGTTATGATTGAACTCGAATCAAAAATAAGTGCTTTGTTCATTTTCTTTTTTTCCGATTATTCTGGAACTACTTCTTCTTGTTTTTATTCTCGCCTATTTTAGAGAACCAAAATATATACAATATCTCTAAAATTCCAAAGAGATTCACAATAAACATAACTATGTACCATGCCATATGATGCTTTTTTGCAGCTTTCCATAAAGCAAATGCCTTCCAGATGCTGCTCCAAACACCAATAACCAGTATAATTGCTGTGAACAAGACTTCATGGGTAGTCATCCATAAAGTGATTGGGTCTGTCATTTGAATAGTTCCTCCACAAATTTAATTCTCTCTTTTACATTTTTGGTTAATAAAAGATCGCTCTCTCTAATGAAGGTGCTGGCAGCATAGTTTGCGAGCTCCCACTGCGTAATTCCAAGTAGGTCAGCAGTCTCTGCTCTTGAAATTCCGTGCTCATATATTTTAGAAGCCTTATTTATCGAAGCCTTCCTAAACACCTCTTTTATAGATTCCCTAAGGCCTCCAAATAGATTTGTACTCTTCCTTATCTGGACTATCTCTTTCCTGAATCCAATCAAATCATTCTTCTGCACTGCCCTAGATGCTTTTGATAGGCACATGGCAGTTTTCTTGACAAAAAGATTCCATTTATCGTAAGCCTTGAAAGTAGGATTTGAAAATATCTTTCCCAACACATACATCGTTACAGCTAAAGCAATAGAATCTGGATCTTGATAAATAGAAGAAGAATGCAACGTCTGATTAGATAATTCATTTAATAGCAAAGTATTGTCGGCCCTTACCGCCTCATTTGCATCTTTCAAAATACTAATCACATGCTCTTTTTCAATCATAGAACATGAAGACAAAAGGTTTATTTAAATATTTCTGATAGAGAACGTATTGAAACAGTAAGAATTATGTCGTCCCTACGAAGTACGCATACAACAAGGTTTATAAATCTCGTTAATCATTTTT
>CAYZTH010000005.1:0-30897 GCA_964481435.1 Candidatus Woesearchaeota archaeon | reverse complement strand
ATTAGGTGAGAACTAATTTTCGGTAGCCTTACGACATATGTCACTAGGCTATACAGACTCTTTTTCTTTAGAAACCTTTTTAAACATTCTTTTGATAAACATTTCATGGCGCAAAAAGAATCAAGAATTGATAAGTTCAATAGACTTGTTTCACAGCAAAGTCAAATCAGGAATGTCTGCACTAGTGCTCACATTCATCATGGAAAGACGGCTATGACTGATAATCTTTTAGCTGCAGCCGGAATGATGGCTAGCAAAAATGCAGGGAATTTAGATGCAGGAATGATGACCTGGCAGCATGCTGATGAACAAGAGAGACTTTTGACTGTTGACTCTGCAAATGTTTCCATGGTTCACGATTTTCAAGGAGAGGAGTTTTTAATTAATTTGATTGATACTCCGGGACACGTCGACTTCTCAGGAAATGTAACAAGTGCGATGCGAGCAGTTGATGGAACAATCGTCTTAGTCTGCGCGTCTGAAGGAATCATGCCCCAGACAGAAACTGTTATTAAACAAGCCCTAAGAGAGAGAGTTAAGCCAGTTCTTTTCATCAACAAATTTGATAGATTGCTTAAAGAATTAAAACTAAGTCCCGAAGCAATGCAAGAAAGAATCGTTAAGATAATTGCTAATTTCAATAAGCTTATAGAGAGAATAGCTGAACCAGAGTATAAAGAAAAATGGCAGGTAAATATCACTGACGGTTCAGTTGCTTTTGGAAGTGCAAGAGATAATTGGGCACTGTCCCTGCCTTTCATGAAAAAGAAGAATGTCAGTTTCAAAGATATTACAAAGATTTATGAATTGCCAGACCAAGAAAGAAAAGATTGGATTTGGAAAAATGCCCCCCTATATGAAGTCATCCTTGATATGGTCATAAAGCACCACCCTAGCCCAGTTGAAGCTCAAAAATACAGAATCCCAAAGATTTGGGGCGGCGATCTAGATTCCGAGCTTGGAAAAGATTTGATGACCTGCAACCCTAAAGGCAAACTTGCTTTTATTATCACAAAAATTATTGTTGATCAAAGAACAGGCAAAGAAGTTTCTGTTGGCAGATTATTTTCAGGAACACTTGTAGAAGGAATGGAGGTCTATCTTAATCAGGCAAAACTAAGACAGAAAGTTCAGCAAGTTTTTATTTATGATGGAATAAAAACAGAACCTTTGCCAGAGATTCCTGCGGGAAATGTCTGTGCTCTCGGGGGGATTATAGCAAATACAAGCGAGACAATAACTTCTGAGCCAGAAGAAGCTTTCCAGGAGATTAAGCATATTTTTGAGCCAGTTGTTACTCAAGCAATAGAGGCTAAGAAAGCACAAGACCTTCCAAAACTAATTTCTGTTTTAAAACAGGTCACAAAAGAAGACCCTTGTATCAGGGTCCAAATTAATGAAGAGACAGGACAGCATTTATTATCCGGAATGGGTGAGCTTCATCTTGAAATCATCGCAAATAGGATAAGAACAGAAAAGAACGTAGAGATTAATACAACGCCGCCTATTGTCGTTTACAGAGAGAGCATAAGCAAGGCAAGCGGAGAATTTGAAGGTAGGTCTCCTAACAAACATAATACTTTCTTTATGAGAGTTGAGCCTCTTGAAGATGCGGTCTATGAGGCTATAAAAGCAAAAGAAATTCCAAATATGAAAGTTAAGAAGAAAGATGAAGTATTAATCAATAAACTTAGAAGTCTTGGCGTGGAGAATGATGAAATTAAGCAGTATAGGGAGATTTATGACAATTGTGTTTTCTTAGATAAAACAAGAGGAGAAGTTCATATTGGGGAAGTCATTGAATTAGTCATGGAAGCTTTTGAGCAGATAGTAGACTATGGTGTTTTAGCTAGAGAACCCTGTGTAAAGTTAAAAGTTTCTTTAGTTGATACAAAGTTACATGAAGATGCTATCCACCGAGGTCCTGCACAGGTTCTTCCAGCAGTAAGAGATGCTATTAGATTATGTATTTTAGATTCTAAACCAATTTTATTTGAGCCATTGCAAAAGATTCAAATTGAATGTACGGATAAATTCATAAATGATGTCACAAGAATTATCCAGGCTAGAAGAGGACAGATGCTAGGTGTTGAACAAGAGGATGACCGGCTTATTGTTCACTCTATCTTGCCAGTAGCAGAGATGTTCGGCTTGTCAAATGACATGAGGAGTGCGACCGAAGGCAGGGCATCATTCTTCTTAGTTGATCAGATGTTCAGTAAAGTTCCATCTGACCTACAAGAAAAGATAATCCGACAAATCAGACAGAGAAAAGGATTAACAGAGGGACAGTAATTCTAAATTTCTATGGAGATAAAAGTTGTAGGACCGCATCATATCTATTGCTGCACTGTTTAGAAGGGCTTGTACTGTTGTGATGTGCAAATTCCGGCGAATCTCCAAAAATATATGTTCTTCTCATAGGGTCATATCCATTGTTCAATCCAAGAGTTGCATTATACATCTTATTTGCAGTCCCATTTGCACCATCGTCCCAAACAAACTGCATAGTCATTCCCCTAGGAATCTGGGTATTTAGAAATTCAGCAAAAATGCTCTTAGAACCATCATCAAATACCCTATATGCTAAATCTGCTCGCGCATATTTCGTTCCTGCTAGATTTACCTTTGCGAATGTAGTGTCCCATATCAATGCATGTCTTACAGAATCTCCAGACACTTCCCAATAGTTTTTTGGAGGTTTCTTCGTTCCTATCTCGGTAGTTGTCAGTGTTTTGATTGCAGCATTTACTTGTTCTTGAGTTGCAGCATAAGCTCTTGGAGCTCCAAGAAGGCCAAAGACTAGAGAAGCTACAAGCATCAATTCTAAGCCACCTCTGTGTTTGAATAGCATGAATAAAAAAATTCCCCGGGCTTTTAAAGTTTTTTATTATACAGATTATATCTTGCTTAGAGATAATTTTTTATATGCTTGTTACGTAGATATAATCTAAAAAAGAGGGAAGAATGAAGAAAAAGAAAGGGCTTAAAGTAATAGGAATTATAGGAAAGATAGCTTCTGGTAAGGGGACTGCTGCTGACTTTTTTGTCAAAAAATATAAGTTCAAAAAGATTAATATGGGTAATTTTTTGAGACAGGAAGCAAAAAGAAGAAGAAAACATCCCTCAAGAGAGTACCTAAGGAAATTGCAAGCCGAGCTACGAAAACAATTCGGCCAGAATATTTTGGTTAATATGGTTATAGATTCAATCAATGAAAATAAAGAAAAATATAAGGGATTTGTCATCGATGGCCTAAGAGATTATAGGGAAGCCAAGTATGCCAAGAAAAAATTAAGACTGAAGATAATTCTTGTTGAAGCAAGGCCCTTGATTAGGTTCAAGAGAGCCAAAGCAAGACACAGAAAGGGTTTTGACAAGACGTATGAACAGTTTCTCTATGATGATTCTGTAGAAACAGCTATCTTTGATTTTAACAAGACAATGAAATTTGCAGATTTCATAGTCAATTCAGAGCAGGGCAAGGAATTTATGTACAAAGATCTTGAGAAGATTGCAAGGAAATTGAGATTCTAATAATACTTTATACAGTATAAACCTTTTTTTATCCTCGAGCTATTTAAAAAGGTTTATAAAGCCCTTTTGCATATATTTTATAGCTTATGAGTGATGAAAATTACTCGATGCTTAGTTTTTAAAATGAAGTCTAACCTAAAAATTCAGAATATTGTTGCAACTGCTTCTCTCGGAACAAAGGTTCCTCTTGTCAAGCTTGTAAGAAGCCAGGCAAACACCGAATACAACCCCGAGCAGTTTCCAGGACTTGTATTAAGGATAAAACAACCAAAATCAGCAGTTCTTGTTTTTTCATCGGGAAATTTAGTATGTACTGGAACAAAGAGTACAGCACAAGTAAAGCAAGTTATTTTGCAAGTTATAAAACAGCTCAGAAAAATAGGGGTCAAGGTTTCTGGGATGCCAAAGATATCTGTTCAGAACATAGTTGCTTCAGGTTCAATAAACTTACAGTTGAATTTGAATGAACTTGCCCTAAAGTTTGAAAATACAGAGTATGAGCCAGAACAGTTTCCAGGCCTAGTCTATAAGCTAGATGAACCAAACGCAACTTTCTTGTTATTTAGTAATGGAAAGTTGGTCTGCACAGGAACAAAGAACAAGCCACAGTTAGAAGACGCCATGAAGAAGCTAATCAAGAATATCAAGAAAGTAATGTAATTTCCTTATTTTCTTTGTTTTTCTCCTTTTATTACCCTTATTGCCCCAATATATAGTATATCTTACTTCACAATAAACTATAAATATATAAATCGGGGCTTTTTCTCAGGGTTGAGGGGATAAGGAGGAAATAAGGCAAAAGATGGGAGAAGAATTAATTATTGAAGCGAAGGAGTTTTTGGAGTATTATAAGAATGAAATCGGTAAAGTCGCTAAGAAAGGTACAAAATCTGTTCCAATATCATTCCAAGAGATTGTCTCTTTTTCGCATGAGTTAGGAGACCAATTGTTAGCCAAGCCAGAGGAAGTTCTAGCTATCTTTGAACTAGCTCTGGATGAGCTAGGTCTTATCAAGAATGCGCGAGTCAGATTAACAGATATGCCTGCTTCTCAGATGATTAAGATAAGAGATATCAGAGCAAAGCACCTTAATCAATTGATAGACATTGATGGAATTGTCAGGCAGGCTTCAGATGTAAGGCCCCAGATAGTCAATGCTAAGTTTGAGTGCCCATCCTGTGGCACAGTCATATCTGTTCTGCAAGTTGATAAGAAATTTAGAGAGCCTTCAAGATGTTCATGTGGAAGAAAGATGAATTTTAAACTGATAAACAAAGAAATGGTTGATGCTCAAAGAGTTGTTATTGAAGAGGCCCCAGAGAGTTTAGAAGGGGGAGAGCAGCCGAGAAGAATGTCTATCTTTTTGAAAGAAGATTTAGTTGATCCAAAGATGGAAGAAAGAACAACTCCTGGTTCAAAAATCAAAATCATCGGTTTATTAAAAGAAGTTCCTATGCCCTTGCAGACAGGAGGAATTTCGACTAGGTTCGACTTAGCAATAGAGGCGAATAGTGTAATTCCCAAAGAAGAGACTTTTGAAGAACTCGAGATTTCTGAAGAAGACGAAAGAGAAATAATGGAGCTTGCTGCTGATCCGAAAATTTATGAAAAACTTTCAGCAAGCATGGCCCCAAGTATTTTTGGTTATGATGAGATAAAATTAGCACTTGCTCTTCAACTACTATCTGGTGTCAAAAAAAAGAGAAGTGATGGTACAACTGTAAGGGGAGATTTTCATATACTTTTAGTTGGAGACCCAGGAGTTGCCAAATCAGTCATGCTAAAATTTATTTCAAATATAGCCCCAAAAGGTCGTTTTGTTTCAGGAAAAGGAGCAAGCCAAGCAGGAATAACTGCCTCTGTTGTCCGCGATGAATTCTTAAGGGGTTGGGCTCTTGAAGCAGGAGCAATGGTTTTGGCAAATAAAGGTATAGCTTGTATTGATGAGATGGAAAAGATGAACGAGCAAGATCGAAGCGCTTTGCACGAAGCCATGGAACAGCAGACAGTAACAATCAGCAAGGCCAATGTTCAAGCCTCTTTAAGAGCAGAGACCTCTGTTCTCGGAGCAGCAAATCCAAAGTTTGGAAGATTCGATCCATATCAGACAGTAGCCTCACAGATTGAGATGGGCCCAACAATTTTGAACCGATTTGACTTGATTTTTGTTATGAAAGATATCCCTCAAAAACTTAGAGATGAGGCCATAGCTACCCATGTTCTTCTTGAACATAGGAAATCAGCAGTCAAACCGCCAATCGATCAGGCACTATTGAAAAAATTTATTGCGTATGCTAAACAAAAAGTTTCTCCTGAGCTGACTGACAAGGCTGTTGAAGAGATTAAAAAATTTTATGTTGAATTGAGAAATGCTCCCTCTATAAAAGATGAGCTGATTAAGCCGATTCCAATTTCAGCAAGACAGCTTGAAGCACTTATTAGATTATCTGAAGCATCTGCTAAAGCAAGACTCTCAAAAAAAGTCACTAAAGAAGATGCGCAGAGAGCCATCCAAATTATGAAATTCTATCTGCTGCAAGTCGGTATAGACCAAGAGACCGGTTCAATTGATATAGATAGAATTACCGGTGGAGTTCCAGCATCAGAAAGAAGCAGGATTGTCATTGTCAGAGAAGCGATTATAAGGTTAGAGTCAAGAACTGGAAAACTTATTCCCATAGAAGAGCTTAAAAGAGAGCTCCAGGGTAAGATTGAAGAGCCAGACATGGACGATATCATGGAGAAGTTGAAAAGGATAGGGGACATATTTGAGCCGAAGAGAGGCTTTGTGCAGAGAATTTAGTTAAGAACATTGATGAAAGTTAGCACATAAATGCTTATAAATTAAAAATAGGATTTAGTAATATACTAATCTAAAATATAAAAAAATAAAAGATGGCAAAACCAACACTTGTGATGACAGTTAAGATAGAAAGCGAGGTACTTACTAAGCCTCACAAAACATTACGATTCAGAAAAGGGTACAGACTAAATATTACCAATGTTGAAGCGGGAGATACGATTATTTTTCCGGATAGCAGACCAGAAATAGTCACTGATGTCCTTTTGCAATCTGGATATATTGTAACGATGAGAGTTGACAGAGGAAAATGGAGTGATGGAATAAGAGATGCTCTTGTTGTTCGAAGTGTGATGTACAAAGAGATTTGGTCAGAGGGGGGTTTATGTAAACAAAAATACATGTTGCGGCCAGATCATTTTAGTTCACTTATAGAAAGACCTGATGATTATGAATCTAAACATGTTATGGGATAAAAATGGCAGAAGAATTCAAAAAGAGACAAACCGCGTATAAGATTTCAATAGGTATGATTCTAAGCAGCATGGAAGCTATCCACTTTGATGAGAATCAGAGATTTAAGTTCGTTGAATTGAATGGCCGAGATATTTACAGAATAAATTTGGTTGCCAATGTTATAGATAAATTTGAGAGTAATCAAAAACCCTACGTAAGCCTGACCCTGGATGATGGCACAGGCAATATTCGAGTCAAAGCCTTCGCTGATGGAACAAAGATCCTGCAAGGTTTGCAATTAGGAGACACAATTCTTCTTATCGGTGTTTTGAGATTTTATAATGATGAGCTCTATGTGATGCCCGAAATAATCAAATCAATTGAGCCAACCTGGCTTGTTGCAAGAAAATTTGAACTAGAAGATGAATATGGCCAGATGTATGAGACAAGCAAAGCCTATGACGGTTATGAAGCACAAGTTCAAGAAGTTCCAGAATCAGACAAAAGGCCACAAGAGTCTGGTTCAACTGGCCCAGCGATGAGCAATTTTCAGAACAAAGAGATTTCTAGTTTCGTAAAACCTCAATCTAGTGTAACATCCCCGCAGAAGGTTGAAGAAGAAAAAATTGATGAAATTAAGATAGGCGCAAGTAATCCCGGCAGTATCGACCTGACTAAACCTCGGGAGCAAGGAGTTCGGGACAAGGTCTTTGATCTTATCAAGGCCTCTGATACCGATGGCGGTTTAGACATAGACAAGATAATCATGGCCTTGAAAGAGCCTGTTGACCAAATCAATAAAGAGATAACCGAGCTTCTCGAAGACGGAACAATTTATGAGCCCAAGCCAGGAAGATTGAGAGTTTTGTAAAACTTTTCAATTTTTAGGTATCGTTTTTTGATTAAGGATTAGATAATTTTATAAGTCTAGGGGTTTTAAAAAACAGTGAGAACAAATGCCAATTGTTGAAGTTAATGTTTGGGAAGAGAGCATAAATGATGAGAAAAAAGAGAAATTGATAAAGGAAATTTCAAGGAATGTGAGTGAAATTTTAGGTGCGCCAATAGATGTGATTGAAGTATTAATTAATGAAGTTCCAAAAGCAAATTGGGGCAAGGGCGGCATTCAAGCCTCTAAGTGGAATTCTAAGCCTTAATAAAATGTAATTGTCCAAACCTCATTTTAATATAAGGAGAAACCTCGGGCTCTTCTTTTTATTTTATCCCCTTTAAAATTATTATTGCCATCAAAAAGCCTTTTAAACCCGTTGTTCTTATCAGGTTCATGACACAAACAGATAAGGATTATGAAAAATTACTTGATAGGGCATACTCAAAAGTCAAGAAAATCGAGAAAAGTGAGAGATTTGAAATTCCAAAAGTCGATAGTTTTGTAGAGGGTTCAAAAACAGTTGTTGCAAATCTACAACAGACTGCTTCATTCTTGAGAAGAGACCTAGATCATTTCATCAAGTTCTTATCTAAAGAATTAGCAACACAGATTGTTATCAAGGGAGACAAGGCGATTTTCAATAGAAAGCTTATGCCTAGCCAAATAAATGATAAAGTTCAATCCTATGTTGAAGAGTTTGTCCTATGTCATGAATGTAAGAAGCCAGATACAGAGCTCTTGAAAGAGAAAGGCTTTTTGTTCTTGCACTGCTTGGCATGTGGGGCTAAGCATTCTGTAAGAGCAAAAATTTAAGATAATTGTTGATAATTTAAAGACTAAAAAGCGCAGGACAACATTGTGCCAATATTTTGGCATCCTGCAAGATTTAAATAAGAACAGTTATATCTCAATTATATAAAAAATGGTAGAAAAAAAAGTTTGGATTAAGATGCACGATGATTCAAGAAGAATCGCAGCAGTCTGTGACTTTGATCTTATCGGAAAGACATTCGAAGAGGGCAAGCTGCAACTTAAAGTTAATGAGCATTTCTACAAAGGAAAAGAGTATGATGAACTCAAGGCAATAAAAGTCCTGAATAATGCTAAGATGGATGATGCCTGCTTTAATCTTGTTGGTGAGATGGCTGTAGATTTAGGAGTAAAGATTGGCCTCATAGACAAGACCCATGTCATTAGGATTCAGGGCATCCCGCATGCACTCGCACTGTTATAAAATTTAAGAAGATTTATAAAGAAAATATTTTTTAATTACATATGCCACAATTCAAAGATAAAAGTAAGAAAAATAGCGCACCACAGAGAGGCGCTCCTAGAGAGGCATATACCCCCCTAAGTGGCGAGTTTGTTAGGGTTCCACTACCTCGTGGAAATCAAGTGATTGGATTTCTTGAACAGAGGCTTGGTGCAAATCACATGATGATAAAGTGTTTTGATGGTAAAGCCAGAAACTGCCGAGTCCCTGGAAGACTAAAAAGGAAATTATGGCTTAGAGAGGGAGATATTGTCCTTGTTGAGCCATGGGAACTTGGTGGAGATGAAAAAGGAGATATTCTTCTGAAGTATAGTTTAGCCCAAATTGAATGGCTAAGAAAAAAAGGATTCTTGAAAGCGCAGGAAAATTTGTAAGATTTTTTAGTTAAGAGAGGTATTTGATATGGGATATTGTGATTAGGCTTTTCACAACGTTGTGTTGTAGCACTGAAAAGCGAATGTTTCTCTTTTTTATAATACCTAAAATATTAAAAACTATCTTAGACATACATAATCATGAGAAGAATACACTATTGTGATAAAGAACTTGGAAGAATACTAACACATGAAGGAAGAAATATCCGGCATCTTGAAAAAGAATTCAAGACCAAGATTATTATTAACAAAGGGAAAACCGAGGCTGACTTCCTAATCAATGGAAAGAATTCAGTTCAGGAGTATCTAATCTTAGAAATTCTTGAAGCACTTGCAGTTGGCTTTGACCTTGAGACCGCTATGCTGCTGAAAGATGAAGAATTTGTCTTTAAAAAAGTTGAACTCAAAAAATATGTGCACGGAGGAAGGCTTGAGGTAGTTAAAGGGAGGATTGTTGGATCTCAAGGGAAATCAAAAAGAGTCATTCAAAGTTTAAGTGAGTGCGATCTCTGTCTCTGCGATAATAATATCTCAATCATAGGGAGAGCAGAGAATGTTGAACTAGCTTCTAGGGCCTTGGAATCTCTTATTCGCGGTTCAAAACACGCCAATGTATTCAAAGCACTTGAAGAAGGAAGAAAAAGCATTAGGGAAGAGGAACTTCTTTTGGATGAACTTGAAGAAGAGATGAGCAAGAAAAAGTGAAAATTTAGTCTAGATGATTGGGTTTCTTTGATATCGTTGTGCTCGCTGGCAATCAAAATCAAAACGCTTATGTTCTAAAGAAAACTAATACAGTTTAATTCCCCCTTCGGGTGAGGGGAAAGTGTTATCTCCCGCAAATGCCCATAATGGGGCCTTGCTCATTATTCTTCCATTTCTTTCTCCTCTAAACTGGTGATCGCAATCTTTTACAACTACTAATTTTCTAACTCTTGCGGCTATTGATAGATCGTAAAAGACCTTACCTGCTTGCGTTCCAACATTTTCATCTCTATCTCCAATAGCAACATAAACTTCTCCGGTAAATTTCCGTAATCCTTTCTCAACAGCTCTTTGTCCCGCGTCCCCAGATGGCGCCAGCAACAATATCTTTTCGACTTCAGGGTAATCGCTTGCAACGGCAGCAATTGTACTTGCCCCTGCAGAGAAACCCATTAAATATAAAGTAGGTCTTTCTTTACCGCTAAGTTCTATTCCATGATGAAGGCAATGTTCAACCACAAATCTAAAATTGTCTATCATCGCTTCAGGATAGGGCAATTCATCGAATAATAAATTTCCCATTCTAACAACGGTTCCAATTCCATTTTTTTGAACAAAATCAGCTTGTCTACCATACTTGTTATTATAACCATCAATATCACCAGTAATCCCGGGATAATTAATTACAATTCTCCCATTACGTAGTGGATGAACGGCAACTTCTAGTTCTAAAGAGCTTTTTCCCTTGATTGTTCTTTGTAAAGTAAGTCTTCTTTCAGTCATTTTGTAATTCTCAGAATTCGCTGAGGTTCGAATCGCCCCTAAATCTTTAATGATTAGTTTTTATTTATTTATAAAGTTAACGAAAGAAAAAGGTTTAAATAACCCGAGTAGTTTTTTTCTTCATGCCTCGGTAGCTCAGTGGCTAGAGCATGCGGCTGTAAACGGAGTTAGAAAGTTAGCAGCTCTCAAGGGAAACCTTGAGATGAAAAGCGAGTAAATTCAGGGAAACCTTAACAAGTTGTGTTGAAGGCAATCCTGAGCCAAGCTTATTGCAATAGTGCAATTTGAAGGTGCAGAGACTAGACACTCGCCGCCTAAATTCCGCAAGGAACATGGTGATGGTATAGTCCTACCCTCTAAGAAATTGGAGAAGGTCGTAACCGCAGGGTCGAAGGTTCGAGTCCTTTCCGGGGCGTTTCTTTCCCTAAGGAATTATATTATAGTCTAAGGGGTTTTGAGTAATCCCTCCCCTTTTTACTTCAACATGTGAATGGGGGTCATATGATTTTCCATTCGGTTTTTTACCAGAATTTCCAGTTAATGCAATATTTTGCCCAGCCAGAACTGTATCCCCTTCAGAAGCAAGCCATTTTGATAAATGCGCATATCGCGTTGTTAATCCGTTTTTATGCATGACATCCATGGTTTTCCCATAGCCCGGCATCCAACCTGCGAATGTAACAACTCCTTTCCAAGGATTGTGAATTGGCGTGCCCGATGGTGTTGCGACATCAGTTCCTTCATGGTATCTTGTTCCGCCACCCCCCGGGGTATTTGGTCTTTTTTCATGGAACAATCCGGTTATTGGGTAGTGTTGGTCCAATATCTTTGCTCCTCTTGATTCGACTTCTAGAATCTCTTGCATAGAATGTTGTGTTGACTCCGTAGGATATAAATTAAATGAATCCATCGGAGAAATGTGATTTAAAAGTTGAAATAGTTCCATATCACTTAATCTTCTTTCAATTCCTGGAGCATTTACAGGATACTCGCCGGGTTTTATTGGAAGAAACTCTGAAGCAATAGCTACTCCCGTCGCTAAACCGAGTAGGGCCAATAATGTTTTTTTCATTTTTTCATTTGTTTTTTGCTGAAATCTAAATTTGGTTGGTACACGTGTAAAAATAGATTTATAAATCTTTCGCAGATTTAATCATGTTCGAATTTATCGGGGGTTACTAAGAAATAAAGTTACTTTTCACTTTTTCTAAGAATTAAGCTGCCTTTCTCCAAGGACTTTTTCTAATAATTATCTCTTTAGTGTCAGCACCTGTCTTTATTATGGTCACTGGTCTGGCTGCCAATTTCTCAATCTCACTTATAAACTGCTTAGTTTCTTCAGGCAGTTTATCATACTCCCTTATTCCTTTTGTTGATTGACGCCATCCAGGAAGTCGGATGTTTACGGGTCTAGCTTGTCTTAATTGATACGCATCACGTGGGTAATCAAAAGTTGTTTCTCCATTAAGTTCATAAGCATTACAGAGATAAATATCCTTTTCACCATCTAAAAGATCTATTTTTGTTAGTGCAAGCTCGTCTATTCCCGTTCTGATTGAGTTTCTTAATTGTACCAAATCGAGATATCCAATTCTTCTTGGTCTGCCGGTTGTTGCACCCCATTCATTTCCTAGTATTCTTAATCTTTCTTGATCAGATTCGGACATTGCCGTAACAAGTGGGCCTTTATCATCTTTGTCCACTCTTGTTAAATAGGCCTTTGCAACACCAATTACTCGGTCAATCTTTCTCGGATCAATTTCTGCGCCATCGCCAACACCGCCAATTCCGGGAGAAGAGCTTGTTGTGAAAGGATATTCGCCAGCTGGCCCAAGAGATATTCCCTGTGCACCCTCAAATAATACATTTGCTCCTCTCTCAATAGCATCACGAAGAATTTCCCCTGTATTCCCAACGTAATGTGCTAGAGCTTTATGTGATAAAAAGTAAGGAATTAATGATTTTAATCTGTCTGCTCTCGGGTCATTAGAATCAATTGGATCGCCATTAACGGCTCTTTTAAAGTCTATCATCCTTATGCCGGTTCTTAGTGCCATGTGGCTATAAGCCGGGGCTACACCCTTGCATGTGCCACTACTTGCGTTATTTTTTTTTGTTTCAGCAACATCATTTGGAAGGATAAGATGCGCTTGATTGCTTATATAGATACAATCTAGGGGTAGCTTTGCTTTGGCTACTTGGGCAAGTTCTTCAACTAGTGTTTCAAGATCTATTACCATTCCTGGGCCAAGAATACAGGTTTTTCTTCTATTGATTCCGGAAGGTATTTGGTGGAATTTAAGTATTTGGCTACCGTTTACAATAGTATGGCCCGCATTTGGACCCCCTTGGAACCTAGCTATAACTTCTGCTTCTTTTGATAAGTAATCAGTTACTGCGCCTTTTCCTTCATCTCCGGCCTGTGCACCTACCACCATTAAATTCATTTTAACCAATATCTCTTTTATTCAGACATTTATAATCTTTATTGTTCTTTAGAATATGTTAAGAAAAAGCTTTAGAAAAACTTTATAAATTTTTAAAGTTTTAAAATACGTAAAAAATGAAGGTAAAAATTCCAAAATCGATTACTGTTAATCTCGCTGAAGAAACTGGCTGGCATATTGGTGACGGCAGCATGAATTTTTATAAGAATCAAGGCAAATTAAAAGGCACCTATCAATTAAGAGGACATATTGAAGATGATCGGGACCACTATCTTTCAAGAATTAAGCCGTTGTTTAAAGAGATTTATGGGTGTGATTTAAGCCTAAGGGCCATGCCCTCTACACGGGTCTTTGGATTTCAGATTTGGAATGATGAATTGGTTAATTTTAAGCATAAAATTGGTTTACCTTTAGGAAAAAAGACAGATGTTTTTATCCCCTCTATTTTTCTAGAAAGCAATCAATTAAAAAAAGCAGTAATCAGGGGAATTTTTGATACGGATGGAGGGATTTATCTAGAAAAGAAAAATAAAAAACTTTATCCTCGGATGGAAATAAGGACAATTTCATTAAAGTTAGCAGAACAATTAGTTCAGACTTTTGGTGAATTGGGCCTAAGAGCGACCATGTATTCTGAGTTATTCAATTCAGAGTTTAATAGGCAGAGAACGCACGTAATATCTATTAGGGGAGAAGAAATGTTTCACCTATTCATAAAAGAGATTCAACCAGAAAATAAGAAGCACTTACTAAAATACGCCTCTTTCTTGAATTCAAAAAGCTTTTAAATCGGTAATTTATTGTCTTTGCATGAGCCTGTAGCTCAGCCTGGTTAGAGCACTGCATTCCGCAAAAGAATTTTTTCGGAAGGTGATTCTGATAATTTTAAGCAAAACTTAAAATTTAGACAGGCAGGGGTCCTGTGTTCAAATCACAGCAGGCTCATATCCTTATCACGTCATTTGTGATTTGGATTGTTTAACTTTTTAAGAAAAGTTTATAAATTAAGCTTTTATAAAACTTAATTCTGAAGTTTAAAGAACTAGAGATAAAACTGAAAAATGCCAACAAAAAAAACCGAACCGGAAAAAATAAGATTAATGAAAGAAGTTGATTCAAATGGAATAAGAGTGACTGTTCCACGAAGATATCACCTTAAGGTATTAGCGGTAAGAGAAGAGGATGATGGTCTTCTAGTTAAAACTCAATCAGGAAAGGACCATCATTATTTTCATGGATCCAGTCTCAATGTTTTAACTTGTTTGTCTTGTGGGCATCCGGCCAGAACAAGGCCTTTCACGCTTAGAGCAAGTGAGATAGCAAGAAGGGCCCTTGGGGTAGATGTGCTCGGTGTGAACGAGAGGTTTCATCCCCCCTACTGTGATTGTGAACAAGCGAGATACGATCGAAGTTTAGCTTATCCCTTGGAGGGTGGCAGGCCATAATTTTAAAAGCAAAATTCTCTTTTTGATTTATGACAACCAAAACAAAGTTTGATTCCTACTGTGTAAATGGGTTTGCACAAGGATGTGGACTATGTGTGCAGGGCAAGAAGCTTGTTTTATTTGTGACTGGAAAATGTTCTAGGGCATGTGAATACTGTTCTCTAAGTGATAAAAGAAAGAACAAGGATGTTGTCTGGGCAAATGAACGACTCTGTTCAAATGTTAAAGAGGTTATTGAAGAGGCTAGAGCAAGCAAAGCCTGCGGGGCAGGAATAACCGGCGGAGATCCCCTTATTGTTTTTCAAAGGACCATTAAATTTGTCAAGATCCTAAAAAAAACATTTGGTCGAGCATGTCATATCCACATATATCTTCCCACTAACTTAGTTACAGAAGATAAACTGAGAAAATTGAAAGAAGCTGGAATCGATGAAGTAAGATTCCATCCAAGGCTAGATGAAGATTTTTGCAAATCTGTTGAGAAAATAAGACTCGCGACCAAGTTTTGGCCAAGAAAAGATATAGGTATAGAAGTTCCGGCTTTTCCCGCAAAGAAAAAAGAAATTTTTGATTTTATTGTTCAAGTTTCTGGATTCATCGGTTTTGTTAATCTGAATGAACTCGAAATAAGTGATACAAACTTCAAGCACATAACTAAAAAATATGAAATCAATGAAGACACTTACACAATAAAAGGTTCTAAGGAAGCAGGCGTGTGGATTCTAAAACAGATTGAGAAAGCCAAGATTGATTTAAAGGTTCATTTTTGTTCAGCGAGAACAAAGAATCTTTTTCAGTACAAGAACCGATTAAAATTAAGGGGGATTATGCCCTTTGGTTTTAAGACAAAAGAAGGAAGTGTAAGATATCTTTGTATTTATTTGAATAATCCGAATAAGAAAGAGGTAAGTTTGATGGTATCTAAGTTTAAAGGAAATTGTTTTTTTGACAAAAATAAAAAAAGAATAATACTCTCGGAGAAGATTTCCCCTTTAGCCCTGAAGTTAGGATACAAAGTTGAGAGAGTCGAAGAACTTCCAACATACGATGCGATTGAGCTTGAGAGAGAAACCATATAATTTTTAAATTCGCTCTTCTTCTCTTTTTTATGAAAAAAGAGGAAAAGGTTGATTTTATAATCAGAAAAGCAAAACTCTCAGATGTTGATAGAATTTATTATCTTGGCTTGAAAATTGAAGAATTAGAATTTTCATCCGAGTTTCCTTTTCATGAAAAATATGAATTAAGAGAATTTTTATCCCGTCCTAAAGATAATATTCTCTTACTAGTGGTAGTTAAGAAAAAGATTGTTGGCTTTATTTATGCTAAAATTCTTGCTAGAAGAAATGGGGGATGGTGCATGCTGGATAATATTGCTGTTTTGAGAAAATATAGGGGTCAAGGCATTGGTTCATCTTTATTAAAAAAACTTTATAAAGACTTAAAAAAGAGAAAAATAAACTATGTTCAGATCTTAGAAGAGATTCATCATAAAAAAACAAGAGCTTTTTGGAAGAGTAGGGGATTTAAAGAGAAAAAAGTTTTCATTTGGGCAGAGGAGATAATAAAATGAAGACAAGGATAATTGATAAATTTAATTTAGATTCTAGAGCCAAGATTTTACTTTATGTCAGTTTAATTGCTAGTTTTGCAATTGGTTTGCTTGGACCAATTTATGCTATTTTTGTTGAAGAAATTGGCGGAAGCATATTAGATGCGGGAATTGCGTATGCTATTTTTAGTATTTTTACCGGAATTTTGATTATTTCTTTTGGTTCAACTAAATTTTTCGCGAGAAATACCAAAAAGATTGTAGTCATTGGGTATTTTATCCTTGCCCTAGGTAATCTGGGGTATTTATTGGTTAAAAGCCCAATTCACTTATTTATTGTTCAAGTAGTATTAGGAATTGCAATCGGTATCCTTGAACCGGCCTGGGATAGTATTTATGCGGCAAGACTTAGTGAAAAACAGGAGTGTAAGAGATGGTCATTATGGAGCGGAAGCACATATTTCCTCGTAGGACTAGCTGCAATTTTTGGAGGTTTTATAGCTTCTACATTCTCCTTTAAGATTTTGTTTTTGATAATGGGGGCATTGAGTTTAATATCTGCAATAATTTCCATTAGCATACTTAAAAGAACAGATAAAAAAGAAGAAAAAGCAAAATAGTTTTTACACCATTAAATGGAATAGACCTTCTTAATGTCTTCGAGATTTCTGGCTCGAATCAAAGAGGCCCGCATCTTCTTTGCGCCATTTTGATTCTTTGTGAAATTCATGGCTTGATTCTTTATTTGAGAGAAAGATAATTTGTATTTAGTGGCGATTTTTAGATAGTCTTTGAATGAGAATTCTTTTTTTGAGCCAGAGAGTTTTGAGAAGATATTTGGATTTCCTATTGCTTCTCTTCCTATCATTACAAAGTCAAAACTCTCTGATAGTTTATTTGCATTTTTTTCGTTTACATTACCCGAATAAATTATTGGAAGCGAAGTTTGAGACTTTATTCTCTCTACAAAAGCTATGTCTGGTTTGCCAGAATATCCCTGGGCTTGTGTTCTTGGATGAATCGAGATGGCCTCGCAGTATTTTTCAGCTATTTTTATGATTTTTTCTGTGTTTTGAGAGATTCTTATCTTGATTGTCAAGGGTTTTTTTGTTGCCTGCCTCATTTCACTTAGAATTTTTTCAATTAATTCTAATTCATTATTCATAAAAAATCCGAATCCATGTCTTTTAGCGGTTTTTGCAGGACACCCCAGATTAAAGTCCCACAGCATCGCTTCTTTGTCATGTTTTTTTATAAACTCTCTGATTCCTTTTCCATCCTTTGAGAATAATTGAATTGCGGGTTTATCCTCTAAATCAATCTTTTGTTTTGTCAGAGGATTTATCATTCCCGTATAAACTAAGCCCGCCCCTGCCTTTTTGCATAAAGTCCTAAAGGCAATATCATTAATCGCCTCCATCGGTGCTAGAAAATAAGGATTTTTCAATTTGAGGTTTTTTATCTTGTACATTTTTGAGTTATGTTGAATTTTTTGTAATCTATTGGTTTTGGTGCATAAGCACAAAGTTGCAAAACCATTAATACTTAATTCTTGATACTTTATAAAATTTTTAGTAATCTTTTTAAGATACCGTCTCCTTGTTATTTATGGAAAATGAGAAAAAGAGGCATAGATTAAGAGATGTTCTTGCAGAAGACAAAAGATTTACTCCAGAAGAGCTTAGACTTCTTCCAAGAAGTTTCGACATAATCGGAGAGATAATTGTTGTCCAGATTCCCTTTGATATTGAAAAGAAATCAAAGATTGTTGCTGAAACACTCTTAAATCAGCATAAAAATATCAAAGCAGTCTATGCTCGTGGAAAATTTTACGGAAGATTAAGAAAACCAAAGTTAAAATGGCTTGCTGGAAAGAAGATTCTTGAAACAACATATAAGGAATCAGGATGCTTATTCAAATTAAATATAAAGACCTGCTTTTTTTCTCCAAGACTTGCAACAGATAGATTAGATATCGCAAGAATGTGCAAGCCAAAAGAGCGAGTCATTGTTCTGTTTTCAGGAATAGCGCCCTATGGCCTGGTCATCGCAAAGAATGTGGTGGTCAAGAAAGTTGTTTGCGTAGAAATCTCTAAAGAGTGTTCAAAGTATGCTCTAGAGAATGTCAAGCTGAATAAAATAAGAAATGTTGAAATTATCCAGGGAGATGTCAAGAGGATATGCCCTATACTGAAGAAGAAAGGAGAACTTTTTGACAGGATAATAATGGGAAGACCTCAGCTAAAAGAGACTTTCTTAAAAGAGGCCCTTATGATTTCCAAGAAAGGAACAATTATCCATTTCCAGGATTTTGTTAAAGAAGATGAAATCCTAAAAAAGGTTTCTGAAAAAAGAATTTTAGACGCTGCATCCAAGGCAAAGTTGAAAGTCAAGATCCTTGGTATTAAGTTCTTGCGAGAACTTGCCCCAAGAAAGCATAATATCCGGGTCGATTTCAAAATTTTATGAAATTCACATTCTCAAGGTTTTTAAACTAAAAACAATTAATTGAAACATGAGCATAGCAAGTGTACTGAAGAAGATTTGGAATTTTTTATGGCATAGTAATAGTGTCTGGAGTTTTATTGTAGATGTAATCTTGATATTCCTTATCGTAAAGTTCCTATTATTACCCGGCTTAGGGCTGGCATTGAACACATCGGTGCCAATGGTTATTGTAGAATCAGGAAGCATGGAGCACATCAAGAATAGCTACGATAAGACCGTGCCGTTTAACATTTGCGGCCACAACTATGGCCAAAAAGCGAATGTTGATTTTGACGAATACTGGCAGTTATGTGGCCACTGGTATGAAGATATTAATATAACTCAAGAGGAATTTTCTAAATTTAGATTCAAGAGCGGTTTTAACAAAGGGGACATAATGGTTATCAAAGGCCAGAAAGAGTATAAGGTTGGAGATATCATCGTCTTCAAAGTTCCTCAGTACGGAACTCCAATAATTCATAGGATTATTTACACTAGAGAGATTGGTGGAATAAAAGTTTATTCAACCAAGGGCGATCATAATAGCGACCAAATTCCCTATGAACTCTCGATAACACAGAATCAGATTCTTGGAAAAGCAATCGCAAAGGCCCCCTGGTTTGGTTGGGTAAAGTTATTTTTTGTTGAAATGTTCAGATAAAGGCAATCTCTTTTAAAATTCTCCATTTTGGTACAACTTCTAAGTTTAGAACACGCGCATAATAAATAGCAAGGTTTTTAAATATCATAATTGATAACACTGCAATATAAAGATATAAAAAACTGAATAAAATTTAAAAAATAAGAGGTTAAAAAAATGCAATTCTGTCCAAAATGCGGCACAATGATGATGCCTGGAGATAAGAAATTTGTCTGTCCAAAGTGCAAGTATAAGATGAACAGCACAAAATTAACCACGTCTGAAAATATTGTTGTAGCTCAAGGAATAAATGTCTTGAAAGAGAAAGACAGCAATGTCTGGCCAACAGTAAGCGAGACCTGTCCAAAGTGCGGTTTTGAGATAGCTGAGACATGGGCAACCCAGATGCGTGCAGGCGATGAAGCTGAGACCATTTTCTTTAGATGCAAAAAGTGCAAGAATACTTGGCGAGAAAGAGATTAATTCTAAAGTTTTATAAATCGACTTATTTTATCATGTTTGTGGGCTCGTAGCTCAGTCTGGTTAGAGCACCTGACTCTTAATCAGGGTGTCGCAGGTTCAAATCCTGTCGGGCCCGCTTATTCTTTCGACAGGGGTATTATCCTTTTTTCTTCTTGCGACCTTTTTTAGACCTTTTTGGTTTCTGCTTCTTTTTTTCTCTTCTTTTTAAGAAATTCAGAAGTTTGTGTGCAATCTTCGTTTGTTCTTTTTCTTCTATTTCTTGCTTTTTGCCCTCTTTTATGTTTTTTTTACAAAGAGAGCAGACATATCGGTCATTGAACTGATATAAAAGATCATGAGCTCCACACTCTTGGCACTCGCCATCTTTGGCCCAGTGATTTTTTCCATTTTCAGATATTCTTTTGATTTTTTCTCGCTCTTCGGCAATCCTGATTTTTTGAGTTAAGATATCAGATAAACCAGGTCTTATCTTCAGAATGTCTTTTTTAGTGATAAATCCTATGACGCTGCTTCTTACAACAACTGGCAGTTTGCGGACATTCTTTCTCTCCATTAATTCAATTGCTTCAGATATGTCCTTGCTTGGAGATATTACCACAAGATTCTTTTTCATGACCTGCCTTACTTCTTTTTTAAGAACGTGGATGTTCTTCGTGATATACTTGATTATATCGTTGCTTGTTGTTATACCCTTAAGTTTTTTATCTTCAACAATAAGAAGTGAGCCAACATCGCTCTTGCTCATAATCTTTAAACAATCAATAATCTTGGTTTTAGGACTTACAAAGACAAACTTTCGCGTCATGACGTCCCCGACTTTTAGCCCTGATTTCATACTTATCTTAGGAAGTTTAAATTTAAAAGGTTTATGTCACTGGAGTTATATTAAATACTGAAACCGAAAAAATGAAAAAAATCAAGCTAGGGGTTTTATTTTCAGGAGGCAAGGATTCGTGCTTAGCCCTAAGTCATGCTCTTAAATCAGGAGAAGTGAGGTGTTTAATCACGATTCTATCTGAAAATCCCGAGAGTTATATGTTTCATACCCCTAATATCTTACTTGCTGAGAAACAAGCAGAGGCAATCGGCCTACCGATTATCATGCATAAAACCAAGGGCATAAAAGAAGAAGAGCTCAAAGACCTCAAGAAAGCAATTCAAGAAGCTAAGAAGAAATATAATATTCAGGGCCTAGTAACTGGGGCAGTTGCATCTATTTATCAAGCTTCAAGAATAAAGAGTCTTTGCGAGGAACTTGATATCGAATGTATTAATCCTCTATGGAAGAAAGACCAGATTGGGGTGCTTAAGGAGGTTATTAAGGAGAAATTTGATGTTATGATTATGGGGGTTTTTGCTCTAGGCATGGATAAATTTCTCGGAAAGAAAATTGACAAGGTCTTTATTCAAGACATTAAGAAGTTGCAGGATAAATACGGAGTAAATCCTGCTGGAGAAGGCGGAGAATTTGAGAGCCTTGTTTTAGATGCTCCTTTTTTCAAGAAAAAGATTATAATTAAAAAGAGCCACGAACTTGGTAAAACAGATTCAAAGATATTAAAAATTGATGAAATTGAACTAAAAGAAAAAAAATAGAAAAATGATAATAATCTCTCTAGGTGGCTCACTTATTTATCCAGATCCTATTGACACGGATTTTATAATTGAATTCAAGAAGCTGATAGAGTCATATCTTCACAAAGAGAAGTTTGTTATTATCTGCGGTGGAGGAAAATTATGCAGGAATTTCAATGAAGCCCTGTCTAAGATAAGGAAAGCAGAAAACGATGAAAAAGATTGGATGGGCATCGCAGCAACTAATTTGAATGCTCATCTGATTAAATCAAGCTTTGATAAGAAAGAAGTCTATGAACCTGTCATTTCTGACCCAACTAAGAAGATTGTTACAGATAAAAAGATAATTGTCTGCTCTGGCTGGAAACCTGGATGCAGCACAGATAATGATGCAGTGCTTCTCGCCAAAAACCTTGGTGTTAAGAAGATAATCAACATGAGTAACATAGAGTATGTCTATGATTCTGACCCAAAGAAAAATTCAAATGCTAAGCCAATCGAGAAAATGTCCTGGAAAACTCTGATTGAGCTAGTCGGAGACAAGTGGATTCCTGGATTGAATATGCCTTTTGACCCAATTGCTGCTAAAGAATCCCAGAAACAGGGATTTCAAGTCTATATAATCGGGAAAGATTTAAAAAATCTGAAGAACTTGCTAGATGGTAAGAAGTTTAAAGGAACACTTGTAAGTTAAGACACAAGATTTAATGTTGTCATTTTAGTAGCGAAATCTTTTTAAAGTTCTGAAATGAGTTATAATATCTTTAAATTATAATTAAAATTAAAGGTTTAAATAAATCTTCAAATAAACATAAAATGGGTTATACTGGGCCAAGACCAAGGGTAAGAGTAAGAATTGGGTTCAATCCAGATTTTGCCCGTGACCCTTGTACAGTAGGTTCTGCGAAGTATGTTGCAGACTATCTTGAAACAATCTCTGGGGTTAATGTCACTCTTGTTGCTGAAAGAGCAAGAAAAGAATATCGAACTCAGCCCATGGCGCCAAGAACTGCGGGAAGATTGTTAGAGGCTCTTGCGAATACTACCTTGCATGCTCGTCCAGTAAGGGTGCGAGCTTAATTATAATTAAAATCAAAAAAATGAAACCAAAAATTTGTGAGATTTATGTCAATGTTGGGCCGACATCACTCGGTCAAGAAACAAATAGAAAAATTTTGGAAATAATAGCAAATAGTGATTCCTATGGTCAGAGTGATTTTATTCCTGTTAGGGCAAGAAAGGTACCAGAATATATGTCTCCTTGTGATTTTGATTTTTATGTTACTGGTCTAGAACGTGCTAATGCTATTGCTAAAAGAATAAATGCGCAAGGAGGATATTGCGCAAAGGTGGAGGTTCTTCCTTCAATTGGAGAAACTATTCAAAAATTAAAAACCGATAAAAAAAGATATCATGGCAAACGATAAACAACCAGTTTATATACTACCTGAAAATATACAAAGAATGATAGGACGAGATGCTCAAAGAAACAATATTTTAGCAGCAAGACTTGTAGCTGAAACAGTCAAGACAACACTAGGTCCTAAGGGCATGGATAAGATGCTTGTTAGTTCTATTGGAGATATTATAGTAACAAATGATGGTGTAACAATTCTAGATGAAATGGAAATAGAACATCCGGCAGCTAAGATGGTTGTAGAGGTTGCAAAGACCCAGGAAGCAGAAGTCGGAGATGGCACAACTACTGCGGTTATACTAGCAGGGAAGCTTCTAGAGAATGCTGAAAAACTTTTAGATGAGAAAATACATCCAACAGTTATAGCCCGAGGTTATAGAATTGCAGCTGAAAAAGCCCAGGAAATTGCAAAAGAATTAGCTTATAGGATTACTCCTGATCAAGTTGATCTATTAAAACAAGTTTCAATGACCGCCATGGTTGGCAAGGGTGCAGAACAAGCTAAAGAGAAGCTAAGTGATGTTGTTGTCCATGCTGTTCTTCAAGTTATGGAGAAGACAGATGAAGGAATTAAAGTAGATAAAAGTAATATCAAGATTGAGAAGAGAAGAGGTGAGGGTATAGAGAATACAGAGCTTGTTTCTGGAATCGTGCTAGATAAAGAAAAAGTTCATGCAGATATGCCCTCAATTGTTAAAGAGGCCAGAATTGCATTAATCGATTCTGCCCTAGAATTGAAGAATCCTGAAACAGACACTAAAGTAAACATAAGTTCTCCTGATCAATTACAAGCATTCCTTGACCAAGAAGATAGAATCTTGAAGAATATGGTGGACAAAATAAAGACCTCCGGGGCAACAGTTGTTTTATGTCAGAAAGGCATTGATGATATTGCGCAATACTACCTAGCTAAAGAGGGAATCCTGGCTCTAAGAAGAATTAAAGCAAGCGATATTGAGAAGCTTGCAAAAGCAACAGGCGCCAAAGTCATGAGCAATCTAAATGAATTAACATCAAATGAACTAGGCTACGCTGCTCTTGTAAAAGAAGTTAGAAACGAATCAGGCGAAGGTCTATTATATATTACTGGATGTAAAAATCCTAAAGCCTTAACTATACTTATCAGAGGTTCAACAGAACATGTTATTGATGAAATTGAAAGAGCTATAAAAGATGGCATTGGAGATGTTGCAGTTGCTCTAGAAAAGGGGTTAGTGGTTGCAGGAGGAGGTGCTTTTGAGATTGAGATGTCAAAAAGACTTAAGAAATTCTCCCAGGGCATTCGAGGTAGAGAGCAGCTTGCAATAAATGCATTTGCAGAAGCCTTTGAAGTAATTCCAAGGACTCTAGCAGAGAATGCCGGCTTAGACCCAATTGAAGTCTTGACAGAGCTAAAAGCCAGACACGAAGAAGGCAAGGCAACATATGGCCTAGATGTTTCAACAAATGTTTCAATTGTTGGAGAAATTACAGATACAATAAAGAAAGGGATTATTGAACCTCTAGAGATAAAGATTCAGGCCACAAGGTCAGCAAGCGAAGTCGCAGTTATGATTCTCAGGATAGATGATGTCATTGCCTCCAGCAAGGGCGGTGGAGGAATGCACGGTGGAATGCCACCGCAAGGTATGGGCGGATACGATTAATTTCTTTATTATTTCAAATCAATTAGAAGTCATCGTTGGTTTTATAAATAAGTTTTATTTATGTTATTTAGGAGGTTAAACATGCAAAAACTAGAAAAATATAAGATGAACAAACAAGGTTCAAGTGATTCTATAAGAATAACTTGGATAATTGTCGGGGCAATAGTTATCTTAGCATTAATTGCTTTGATTGTTTTTCTAAGCCTAAGGCCAGGAACTACAATCAATACAAACGGAGTTTCTCAAGTCAAGGCAACACCAGATACTGTAAGTATTTATTTCAACATTCAGACGAATGGTTCTGACGCAGCACAAGTCAAGAACGAAAATGCGGTTATTGTTGAAAATGTAACAGCGGGGTTGCTTAAGATGGGCATAGACCGAAGTGAGATTACAACTGAGAACTTTAACATATATCCGGACTATGACTGGAGTAACGGACAACAGACTCTTAGAGGATATCGAGCAATGTACACAATGATAGTCAAATTGCCTACAAATAAGATTGATAAGGCAGGCACAGTCATTGATGTTGGAGTAGACAATGGAGCTTTGATAAGCTACATTAACTTTGAGCTAAGCCAGGCAAAACAGAATGAGTACAAGGCTCTAGCTTTGAAACAAGCAACAGAAGATGCTAGAATCAAGGCAGAGAGTATCGCCCAAGGTCTAGGAAAGAGAGTTGGAGCAGTTGTTTCAATACAAGACACTGGTTTCAATTATAATCCCTGGCCAATATACCGAAATGATATGATGGCGATGGGTTCAAGTGAAGCAAAGTCAGCTGTTTCGACAAGCGTCAATCCAGGACAACAAGATATCACTGCACAAGTCGCGGTTGTGTTCAAGTTGATTTAATTTTTATTTTTTTATTTATTTTTTTATTTTGAATTTGTAGGAGTATAAAGATGACAAAAGTAAACTATCATATGCATACGACTGGTTCAGATGGAGGACTCTCCCCTAGACAGGTCATTGAAGAGGCCATAAATGCAGGAATAAAACATATTTGTTTAACTGATCACTACAATTATCCGCAAGAAGTAGTTGATAGTACCTGCCCAAAAACAAGTAACACCGAAGAATATCATCAAGATATAATAAAATTAAAAAAAGAGTTCAAGGGAAAGATAGATTTCTCTTTTGGAATGGAGTTTGACCTGTTAGATGGACATCAAAGTTATACTAAGGCCGAAATATCAAAGAGAGATTACGATTTTGTCATAGGAAGTGTTCACGTTGTTCCGCATGAAGGAAAGTTCTTGTTAATTCCTTATACTCCCAAGGATTGGGCTAATTTCGCTAAACTTTTTGGAGGTATCAAAGGAGCAATAGAATTATACTACAAACAGATTGACAAGCTTATAGAATCTGGTTTGTTTGATTGTGTCGGCCATTTTGATGTAATAAAGAATAATTATTCTGGTGATTGGAAAGAAATTGAAACCCGGGGATGGTATAAGCATATTGTTCTAAGTCTCCTCGACAAAATAAAAAAAGCTAGAATGTGTATTGAAATAAACACGTCTGGCTGGACTTGGCATATAGGGGAACAGAATCCCAGCGAGTGGATATTAAGGGAGGCGCTAAAGAGGGGCATCCCAATAACAATTGGAAGCGATTTTCATAGAGATAAACACAGACCTAATCAGAAAGTTGATTCTGAGCTTAGTGAAGCAATAGCTCTTGCCAAGAAAGTTGGCTATA
This sequence comes from Candidatus Woesearchaeota archaeon, assembly GCA_964481435.1. Taxonomy (GTDB): domain Archaea; phylum Nanobdellota; class Nanobdellia; order Pacearchaeales; family UBA284; genus JAPLYB01. The sequence continues at coordinate 4,678 of CAYZTH010000005.1, read as the reverse complement.
ACTCTGTTTTAATATTTAAGAAAAGAAAACCAATTGAAGTCCAAATATAAGATGAATTCAAAACTCGCTTTGCAGCAGCTAAAAAAAATAAAGAGGCTTGTTGATGTTAAAGATAAAGATTTAAGGCTAGCTGCTGAGTGGGCAGAACCCTGGAAAAGCTTGATTTCAACAATTCTATCAAGTCAAACAAAAGATGAGACCACCATCAAGATTTCTGATATCTTGTATAAAAAATATCCTACACTAAAGCGCCTTGCAGGGGCAGAGTTAAGTGAAATTAAAAGAATAATAAGACCTGTCAACTTTTATAAGACCAAGGCCAAACATATCTTACTTACATCAAAAATATTAATTGATAGATACAAAGGAAAAATACCTAAAACGCGAGAGGAACTGATGGAACTGCCCGGAGTAGGAAGAAAAGTTGCCAATGTCTATCTAGTTCATGTCCATAAAGCCCCTGCAATCGGTGTGGACACACATGTCACCTACCTTTCGAGTATTCTTGGCTGGACAAAGAATAAGGCCCAGGAGAAGATTGAGAAAGATCTTGAAGCTCTTTTTCCAAAAAAATACTGGAATTCTATAAATTATACCCTTGTCAGATTTGGAAGATTATATTCAACACGAAAGAAACAAGTTGAAAAGCTGAAGCAAGAAGGGATTATTTAGTCTTTCATTCTCGCTTTTTTTAATTTTTCCCAGACATATTCCACTGATTTCAATAAACCTGCGCTGAAAAGTCCCTTCTGAGTTTGTGAAACACTTGACGCATGCACAATATCCGATATGGCTTTTCTAATTTCTCTTTCTGCGTCTGGCAATGAACCAGGGAGTTGACCTATTCTGTCGACTAGGGAAGAAGGAAGGCTAGACCAATTATCTGGATCTAAACTTCTTTCTTTATCTTGTGAATATCCTTCTTCTTCTTTTTTTATGGTGCCATTATTTATCCGGACCATTATTGTTGATTTATACAAATTTCTGAATCTCTCAAAATTTCCCTGCACAATCCTTTCAACTTTTCCCGGATCTACCCCAAAACTATTTCTAGAATCCCCGGTATAAGATAAAGAAGCGAGCGTCATAAACAATTGTCTTTCCGTAAACTTACTTGGAAGAAGCAATAAAGACACGTTTAATGCATTTTCTAGATTTCTTTGGAGAGAATAGTTCATTTCAGCATTTGGCCTTATCACTAGAACTGGTTTTTGAAGTCTTCCGGCAAGATATAAATGAGACCAATGCTCTAAATCATTTTGAAGGTCTTCAAGACAAACAACACCATATTTTATCTGCTGGCCTTCAAAAGGAACAAACGGATGATAGTATACCCCTGCTCTTCTCCTTTGAATATTTGCAACAACCCCGGATCCAAGCACTCTTGCTACAAAAGAATAATCTTCGGGATTTCTTGACATGTTTCTCTCGTGCCAGTCTCTTGTATTTTTAACTCCAAAGACAAAATCAATCTGGGTTGCTCCTTTTGGGGCTTGTTCTCGAAATACTCCTGAACCGTATGCGAAGGCAAATGCTGGCTGATTATATTTTTTTAATAATTTTTCTGGGTCAAAAGATAGTCTTTCTTTCATTTCGCCTTTAGATATTTTCAGCTTAAAAAGATTATTGTGGCGAATTGCCTGATTTTTCTTTATCTTCTCTCATCTTTATTTCTTCGTGCTCTCCGATAAATTCTCCTTTTTCCCCTTCAAGACCCTCAATCTCTTGAGCCTCTTTTTCAAGATCTTCCGGATTGTTCTGCTCTTCAAGAATCGTGTCTCGTTGCTTCTTAAGATATATCTGAATCTCACTGAAAGCTTGCTCTTGCTCGAGCCATATCTTCTTCTGATGGTCAAGATGCACAAGAGAGAGAAAAACAGGAATTCTCTCTGTCTTTTCATTGCTTGAGACAAGTTCAGAGAAAACAAGCTTGTCTGATTTCTTTTTCATAAAAAGCTCCCTTATCTTTCCAAAAATGTCCTTGATTTTTTGAGCAATGTTAAACGTGAATCTTGGGAAGATAGTAACACCGACATCCCTTCTTGCTCTATTAAGGTACAAAGATTTCTTGATTCTTCTGTGTTCTGTGTTGATGGCCTTATCTAATGCGCTCATAAGTTCAGGCAGGGTGACTTTCCTGGCTCTCGGAAGTGGTGTTCTTGGCATGATTAAAGGGATTTCATCCTCTTCAAGGGTGATTATCTGTGGATTCTTGACCAGCTCATCTCTCATTTTTTTCTTGCTCTCAAAAAGTATTTCATCAATATCTTTGATATTTTCGTGAAGTATCTCTGATTTTATCCTCAATAAGATGGCTGCTGCTAATAATACCTTAGAAGATATGAAAAAAGCATTCTCTCCGAGCTCTTGGAGCTCCTTTATCTTCTCTACATATCTCTGTGCAAGTATAGAAAGGTCAATATCCCAGGGATTAAGCCTTTCAGTGTTAATCAGGTCTAAAAGTAAGGCTTGCCAACTCAACTCTCTTGACACAAGCATGTCGTAGATCTGGTCCTGTCCGACTTTGTCTATTTTGCCCTTATTGGTACTACCTAAATCAGGGTTTTTTTCACTTTTTTCTTCTGGAATCAGTTTCACTTCTTTTTCCATCTAAAGCCTATCTGTCTTGATTAATAAACTTTTTCCAGAGTTTATCGATGGATATTTTGCCAGAGGTATAGCTTAATATACTGCCATTTCTAGTAACTGTATAGTTGTCAAAATTAGTTGTCACTATGTAATTAATAAAAAACGAAAGATTTATAAACTCAAAAGTACTAACATTATTATCACCTCTTTTTGCCCAGGGGGAGTCTTGAGAACAAATCTTTTTGAACTGTTCGAGAGCTTCCCTCAGGGTTTTATCAGTCAAGACGGAAGTCTCTTTCTAGACCAAAGTTTTCTTGAACAAATTCAGTATAAAGAAATTCTCAATTCTATCCTATTAGATCCCTTTAGGGACGTTTCCCCAGCCAAGGTTAGGTTCAGCGCCATAGGGATGTCCGAAACCCCTGTTCTTTCTGAAGAAGTCTACAGTGTACCTGTCGTTCTTGAACTTGAATGCAAAGAAATAAACTATCAAAAATAAGATAATTCCGATTGGTATGAAGATTGTGAATTCCATTTCTTTTTTATGTTCTCCTCTTTTTTATCTATCTTTTATACTCGGTATAGTGGCACTTTCCACAGTATAGCCTGTCTTTACTCTGTGATTCAGATAGAAATATGCCCGGTCCACATCTTGGACAGAACTTTGCGTTCCGCTCTATACTGTCTCCCTTGACAGTGTATTTTTTCCATCTTTCGCTCTGCTTCTTGTTCTTCTTTTTGTGTTTTCCTGCCATTTTTTATAGGTATAGTAGAACTTTTAGTTATATTTATTTCTTTTCCTCAGCTGCTTTCTTCTCTTTCTTTTTAGGTTCAAATTTTTTCAAAGACTCTTCTGAATTATAAATATAGGCAATGACACTTGCCTCTTGTTTTCCGTATCTCGGGTATACATTCTTTATTACGACAAGTTCTTTTTTCTTTTCTAATTTCTTTGCAATCTCTTCCTGCATCAAAGCTAATGAAGGAGTGACTTTCTCTTTGACAATAGCATAAATTTCTTCCCTATCTAATAAGGGTTTATTTTCCTTTTTTTCGACAGTTATCATTTTGTATAGTATATTTAATTTAGATGGTTTATAAACTTATAATTATCTTATTTTCAAAGCGTAAGTGCCTTTTTGTTTAATCGCTATCTTTTGGCAAATTTCGCTTTTTTCTGAGTTAAGAACGATAATCTTGCCTTTCCAGCTGTCAACCAATGAATTGCCCTGGCAAATTGGACATGTTTGATTTTCTACTAGGATTTTGCACTTTTTGCAGACTTTAGGTTTTATGCTCATTTTCCTTTCTCCTTCTTGTCCTTGCCTTTCTTTCCTTTATCTTCTTTTCCAGCAGTTCTTTCCATCTTGATTGCAAGCATCTTGGATTTTTTCTTATCCTCTTGTACCCATTCGATTTTTCCCAGTCCCGGCTGTCTCATTGTCAGGCCGATTTTTGGAGGCACAGTCTTGAAGCTGATTGCAACAATTCTTGCCATACAAAGGTCTCCTTTTTTCAGGACTCGTTTTGTATTTTTTCCCATCAATGTTCCAGTTTTTGAGAAGTTAACAAAATCTTCCATTGTCTGGCTTATGTGTATCATTGCATCAAATGTTCCTAGATTCATAAAAGCTCCAAAATTAGTTATCTCGGTGACTTCTCCATAGACAAGTTCTTGTAGGATTGGTTTGAATACAAGCAAGGAGAATTCTGAAGAATAATAGGCTGCAGCATCTCCGGAAATCAAGATTCCCTCTTTGACGTCCCCAACATCAAGCACAGCGATAACTGCTCCAAGTTCCTCGTCAATAAAGTTCTCATAAGTTTTTTCAAGCTGTTTTCTTACTGCTTCTTTGACAGGAAGAGCAAATAGGTGGGGTTCTACTCTTACGTGGTCTTTTGCCTTTACAATAAAGAACATTTTTTATTAGATTTTTTATTCGTTGTATTTAATATGTTTTAGAGTCTACGGACTAAACATTTACATTTAAGTGACAAAATTTAGATTTAAAAATCTTTGTTTTTGGGTTTTAGGTGTATAGCCTAGTGACATATGTCGTAAGGCTACCGAAAATTAGTTCTCACCTAA
>CAYZTH010000004.1:0-35038 GCA_964481435.1 Candidatus Woesearchaeota archaeon | reverse complement strand
TCTCCTGAAGCTAGACTGAATGAAGATGGTGTTATCTGACTAGTTGCCCAGCCCTCTAACCCAGTTGCTTCTACGCTGAAGGTCTGTGTGCTTGCACCGTTGTTTGTAACAATTAAGGTGTATGCGCCACTTTGGCCTTGTGCGATATCTTGTCTAGTTGTTTGAGGAGTCACGTCAACAGTTCCTGTTGGTGTACTTGCTCCAGATATGGTAAATTGCTGTGTTACGGTTGTCTCTGCATCATCGTTGTATGCAGTTACTTCTAAGGTGTATGTTCCAGATTTGACATTTGAAGGCAATTGTAGAACAACTGAAACTTCTTCAGTGGTTGAATCGTCGTGTGTTCTGTAAGGTACAAGAACATCGATGAATTCAGTTCCGCTGATTCCAAGTTCCTTTATAGTTGCTTTTACATAAATGTCTTCTGAGTCGTGATTACCTACATTCTTTATTACAGCATTCACTGTAATTGAATTGCAGGCTATTTCACAACTTGATTTTATGTCAAGACTTTTGATGTCTAGAGCGTTTGATTTTCTCTGTACATCAAATGGAATGTCTGCACTTATAAGTCCGCTTAAGTCGTCTCCTTCAATTTCAACATGCATAGTGTATATCTTGAATGCATCCATTGTGGATGGCATTGGAAGATACATGGTTCTAACATACTGGTTATTCCTGTATATATCAAAAATATCTGATACATCTTCGGTTGTTTTTCCAGATTCTCTGAACCAAACTCTCATGTTAACATTGTCTGCAAGGAGGGTCTTCTCTGCGTTGTCAGCTCCAACAATAACCACTTTGACATCTACATTCTCGCCACGTACAATTGAAGGCATCTTATCTGCCTTGTAGATTGTACAGTCCCAATAATCTCCGGTCTCAGATGAACTGATACCCGTGCATATTCCATGGTAGAATTCCTCTCCATTGACATACACAATCATTTCCTTGACTTCGATTGGTCCTGTAATTGTCTTGTTTTCTATTGTTGCTAGAGCAACGCTCATATTCACTAGCAATACTGCTAAGCAAACAAAAGCTAAAACAAATCCAAGTTTGTTTTTCATTTTATAGTTTATTTTATTTAATTTACCTTTCACATAAACCGCCAGTATGATCTTTAAACAAAAGTTATGTAGTGCATGTAAAAGTGTTATTATTCTAGAGTTAAGTCTGTTTAAAAAGCTTTCGAAAACACCTAGGGCTGTTACACCAGGCAGTAACAACTTTGAAACCTGAAAATACTACCTAATATTAGGGCAGAGTGTGCAGGATTTTCAGGCCTTTTAGTGAATCTTCTATCGGGCTTGGACTCTCGTTGATTATGTTCGCAGTCAGGCCGGATTTTTTCAAGAACTTCAGGAGTTCCTGCAAGTTACTATCTGGAGTGACAAGATGCCTTAGCTCTCCTTTATCTCCGAATTCTATTCCAGAGAAGTGGCAGTGCAGATTATCCAAGCTTGATGATTTAATTTTTCTAAAAACTTCAGTGTAATCTATCTTACCCTGCCTTGCCCTGAGATGTGCAAAGTCAATGCACATAAAACACGATGTTTCTCTGACTAGGCGCAACAATTCATCTAGGCTTCCGAACTGTGACTTTTTTCCAGTTGTTTCTGGACACAAATTTACAGCCCATTTATTTCTTTTTAGGGCTTGTTGCATGTGAATTATCTTTTCTTTTACAACTTGATATGTCTCTTCCGGGCTTTTTACTCCGTAATACGCAGCATGAAAAACAACATTCTTGGCATGAAGATGATGTGCTCGCTCACAACATAATAAAATTCTTCTTATGCTTGCATCAATCTTCTCTTTGTTCTGAGAATTCAGATTTATGTAGTAAGGCGCATGGATTGATAGTTGAATGTCAAACTTTTTTGCTACCTCTGATATGGTCTCGGCTTGATCATTGGTCATCCAAACTTGATATGTGAAGGGTATTTCAGCACAGGTTATTCCTGCTTTATGATAGGCTTCAAGTATTTTTGGAGCTTCTTTGAAGCCGCCAATACCTGCTGGGCCAAATTTTATTTCTTGTTTTTCCGCCATTTTTAATTTTATTTTGCTTATCTAATTTATAATCTAATCTTTATTTGCTTAATGAACTCTTTTACATCTTTTTCAAGCTCTTCTGTAACTGACTCGAAGACAATCTCATCATCTACAGAACCATACTTGTGAGCCAGCAAATTCCTCATTCCTTTTGCTTCTTTGAGCTTTTCAGCAATCTTTTTAGAAATTATTTCTTTTTCAGAGAGTATATCAAAGGCTCCTTTGTCATCCTCTGGAATTTTCAAAGATTTATCTTTTATGACCAAAAAAGCGAGGTCGACAACTGCTTCAATAATCTTTTCAAAATACCTCTCACACGCTGCTTTCGTCTTAAATTCTTGATACTCTTCCATACTTGAGGGCATTATCTCAGAAAGCTCCTGCAAGTATCCTTCGATTTCTTCTATTTTGTCAGTTATTCTCATTTTGATTTTTTTTATACACTTCTCTGCTCTTTAAAGAGATTTCATCTTTTATCTTTTGCGGTAGTAAATTATAAACCTGGATATCTATCTGCGAGTCCACTTTCCCTTGCATTCTTTTCCTAAAAAGTGTGGCTTCTTTCGTGTTTATTTCTTTGAATTCCACTGCAATATCAATATCTGAATTAAATGCAGCTTGATTCTTGAGGGTTGAACCATACCAAATTATTCTTTTGATTCCTTTAAACAAAATATCTCTAAGGATAATCTCTCGAGCGTCTGCTATTTTCTCCTTAATTATAGAACCCTTTTCTAATTCAAACTCATTGGAGAATTGATTGGCTTCTTTGATAAATTCAAACTTTTTGCGTATATCTCTTGAAAGCCGGTTTTTTTCTGATTGCGTAAGATTTATCCCGTTTAATTGCTTCTCAATTATTTTGAGTTCTCTTTTCCCGAATATTTTTCTTGAATTCTCATTTGATCTCAAAAATTGTAAAAAGTTCATTTTTCTTCAAATTAATTTTATATAATCGGTAACCTTAATTGAGGTTATAATAACCATATTGATGGTTATATTTAAAGGTTTTGGTTAGAATGTGTCAATGCCTGCTGGACCAAACTTTATTTCTGCCATTTTTTAGCTATATGCTTTTAGCTAATTGGATTTTGCAACGTTGTGTTCTGCGGAACACCAAAATCCCCCTATTTATTTTACATTTATTGATACATCTCATTTTTTATCCTACTTCCCACATCAACTTTCTGGAGCCTTGTTTTTTGAAGAATTCCTTAATTTCATCTAGATTATAGACATCATTAGGGCCCTTTTCTTCTCTTAATTTGATTATTCTTGGAAATCTTAGGGCATATCCTGATGAATATGTTGGAGATATCTGAATCTCTTGATAGGCAACTTCAACAACAATCTTTGGCTTTACAGATACTTCTGTTCCTGCGTGCTTTGTTATCAGGGGTTTGATTAAATTTGTCAGCTCTTCAAACGAAAGACCTTGGTCAGATTTTTCTTTGACTCCTGTTCCCACTTTTCCTATTTCTAAGAACTTTCCTTCATGTCTGCAGGATAGAATAAAAGAAGAAAACCACCCTGCTCTTTTCCCTTTTCCATACTCTGCCCCGGTTATGACAAGGTCAAGAGGGTCCTGGACTGGTTTGAACTTCACCCAGGTATCAACTCTGGCCCCTGGTTGATATTTTGAATTGATACTTTTCATAACTATTCCTTCCATGCCGTCTTTTAGGGCTTTTTTGTAGAATGCTTCTGCTTCTTTTTCATCATCTGTTATAATGTTCTCTGCAAGCTTTATTTTCCAGGGCACTGGCTTAACTATTTTCTCAATTAGTTTTCTTCTTTCCCTCAAAGGAGTCTCAATCAAATCTTTGCCATTATAATCTAGGATATCAAAAACATTAATCTCAACAGGAAGTTCTTTTTCTAGCCGTTCAATATCATACTTTCTTTTTATTCGCTGGGATATATCCTGGAATTGTTTGTACTTATGAGTCTTTGGATTAAAGCCAACTGCTTCAGAATCTAGGATGAATGATTTTCCAGTCACCTGGTCCTTGATGTATTTAGCAACCTCAGGAAATTGCTTTGTGACATTATCTAGCCTTCTCGTGTAGATTATTATCTTTCCTTCAGGAGTCTTATGGATTAACATCCTAAAGCCATCGTATTTCAATTCAATGTCTGCTGGCTTCCCAACACGTTCAAAACCCTCTTTAATTGAATCAACTTTCTTGCAGAGTTCGACTTTAACTGGCCTGCCTACTTCAAGTTCTATTTTTTTCAGGGCATGCTCTCCTTCAAATGCAGATTCTAGAACAACTCCAAAATCATTCGCTTTATCATATGCCTCTTGAATTAAGGCAGAATAGTAGTCATACTTTTCTCTGTGTTTTTCATCTAATTCGATGTCGTTCTTTTCTTTATTATATTTTATTCCAATTTTGTCCCCAAAACATGCCCAGACAATAGCATCCCTTATTGTTCCGTCTGCCACACCTATCCTAAGCTCCTCTAACAAGGTTCTTATGATATATCGCGCCTCGATTGGTTCTGCAACAGTCAAAAGTTCTGCGACAAGCCCAACTTTTCTGCCTACTGTACCTGGTCCTACCAGTGTGGCTGCTTTTCTTAGGTTATCAATAACTTTATTAATTTGAAGTTTTGCTGAGAAAAGAGTTCTCTGTTTCTTTGTTTTTATTGTCTCTTCTGCAACTTTTCCTAAATCGCCAATGCTTCTCCATTTCCTTACAAGTTCGTGGTCAGAGGTTCCTGTTGCTTTGCTTATTGATTTTATGGCTAACTGAGAAGAAATCCCAATCTCAGATTCATTCCAATCGGGAAATACTTTTCCCTTGGCCAGATAAGCGATATCTCTGGCCTCTTTCTTTGAGATTTTCTTAAAAAATTCAGATAGTATCTTTGTTTTCTCAAGTCTTTTTGGCGTAGCTTCAAGAGCCTCATAGATTCTAGCAAGTTCAAGATATAACATATAAGTTTAGGAATCCCTTTCTTAAAAAGGTTTTTATACTTTACCTGATAAGATAATCATGGAATTAAATGAGGTCTTAAAACAAAGAAGAAGCGTCAGGCACTATTCTTTGAGAAAAGTTTCTCTTCAAAAAGTCAGCGAGATTTGTGAGGCGGCATTATTTACCCCGATGGCTGGAAATATCTTCACTGTAAAGCTGATACTTGTTTCTGATAAGAAAAAAATCAAACTTCTTGCAAATGCTAGCCAGCAACCTTTTATTGCTGAGGCAGAGTATGTCATTGCAGTTTACTCTAAAAAAGAGCACGCCATAAGAAGCTATGGAAAAAGAGCAGAAGATTATGTCAGACAGCAAGCAGGGGCAGCAATCGAGAACATGCTCTTGAAGACAGTTGATATAGGGCTTTCAAGCTGTTGGGTCGGATGGTTTGATGAAGATGCAGTCAAGAGGATATTGTTCTTGCCGGACTGGGCACAAGTAGAAGCCTTGCTTCCAATAGGATACCCCCTAGGAAGACCCGAAGTAAGAAAAAAACCAGACCTCAAACTTATCACATATTTTGAGAGGTTCAAACAAGAAGAAACGAAAAAACCAAGGAATGTTTTTGATTAAAACTAATCAAGATTGCCGAAGCACAACCTTATCTTGCAAAAAATAGGGATAATAATTATTTATTGATATTGAACTAATTAGTTGCCAAGATTGTGCTAATGCACTTGGCAATTCTTAATTATTGGTGCACTTCTTTCTAAGACTAATATCTATTAAATCACCAATAAATTTTTAAAGTATCTTGGACAATTTTATTTATAATAAGGAGAAAAAAATGGGGACTAAAGAAGAAATTTTAAATGAAATAAAAAGTAAGAGTGATGATATCAAACTAGAGCTTCTTGATAAAATAGTCAAGAAGATGGAGAATGACCAAGAGACTCGGAAAAATGCTTTTATTTTGATGACTGATATTTATATTAAAAGACTATGGTGGAATAATGCTGCAAGAGCGTATCTTAATGCAGCTGACCTGGCCAAGACATTTGATGATAAAAAAGAATTATTTTTCAAAGCAGGAGAACTGTTTGTAAGGACAGGAGATTATTTTACAGCAGAGGATACCTTCAGGAAGGCACTTGTCCTAGCTGCAAAAAGAGACAGACAAGACACATGGAACAGAGTTCTAGGAGTTTACATGGCCTATGCAAGAGAACTTGAAAGCAAGAGAATGCAAACAAAGGCCATTTCAGTCTACAATAAGATTCTTACTTTGAACTTGCCTGTTGAAAATGCAAATCAGATAAGAGACAGGATGGCTGACCTATATGAGAAAATCGGAAAGCCAAGAGAAGCAACAATGATAAGACAACAGAAAGCATCTGCCTTAGAAGCAGACAAGAAGAAGACGATGCCTGTCGAAGATGATGATGACCATACATCTGCCCAGGATTTCATCGGAGTTTAATTCTTCGATGCGATTCTAAAAATATATAAATATATTATCTTGACTATTCCTATGCCCATAATTGTTAACAAAGAACAGTGCAAGAAAGTTGCTAAAAAGATAGGTAGTTTGAACCATAGAAAAAATTTCTTCCAAAGAGAATTCATAACGTTTAATTCTGATACTGAAACTAAGTTAAGAACATATTTTTATGCTACTGCCATTTGCCATCAAACGTATGGGCTAACAAATAAGGAAAAAAATCTCGATGGCTGGAGTTGGATAGAAGTTATTTATACCCAACTTGGGAAGGACAATTCAAAATTGATAGATCCGAAGTATCTTGCATCCTTAAGAATTGAGGATCTTGCTGAAAAAATTAGGTCCTTATTCTCTGAAGACGGGAATCCGTGCAATTGCCTTCTAAAAGATGTTGAAGGAAGATCCAAAATATTAATCGAATCTTCAAAATTGATTATTTCCAGATTTGATGGAAAAATCTCAAACTTGATTTCTTCGAGCAACGGCTTCTTGATAAATAAAGGCACAGGCATCTATGAACAACTTGACAATATTCCGGGATTTGAAGACCCGCTTAAGAAAAAAGCTACCCTTTTTGTGGGGTTTTTAATGGATGCGGGCTTGCTTGATATTAAAGACAAAGAAAATATAAGCCCCCTAACAGATTACCATATTCAAAGGCTACTGTTAAGAACAGGCTGTTTGGAGATAACTGATAACGAATTGAGAAATAATCTTATTAATCAAAATGAAATTGATTCTGATTCAGAAATCAGAATTGCGAGTATTGAAGCAATAAAGATTCTTACTAAAGAGTCTGACAAGAGTATTTTCTTTGTAACTGATTTTTTATGGGCGCTTAGCAGGGGTTGCTGTAGATATAAAGTATTATGCAAAGATAAATCATGCAATAAAGAGCCCTGTACCTTCTATCTCATCTTTGACATAAAAGAACATAAATCTTGTTTTCTTGAAGGAGCTTGTGAGGGGGAAACCTCTTTAGAGCATAGAAAAATTTGGGAACCTCGTGTCAAAACCTGCTACTATTAACTTGCGAGATACTCTCGAACTTTCTTTGCAGCGACCTTAACTTCATTAATTGATTTATCATCTGAGAAGTTCTTTTGTGCATATTTCCAAACCTCTGGCCCAGTGGCTCTCCCAAATTTCTCGGCCATCCAAGGATATTTTGGGAAAAGGCAAATGTGGAAATCCCAATATGGGCTGTCTTCTCTCTGAAGCAAGTCAATGTATTGGATTCCAAGAACTTTTTTCATTGCTTTTCTGACTTTGACAAGCATCGTAATAAATTCAACAGATTCTTCATCTGTAAACTCGCCTACCGATTTAATTTTTCTTTTTGAAGCGAGAATAAAGAAACCTGGAATCGGCTTCTCCCAGTCCTGATGGACATCAAAGTACTTGCCATCTAAGACCTGTTCATCAAATAGTTTCTTGATTTCCATGCTAGAAGAAAGGTTTTGGGTTTATAAAAATTGTTGAAAATAGAAAAAGATTTTCTAGGACTTCTGTATTGCGTCCATCAAAACTTCAACGTGTCCCTGCCAACCATTATAGCATTTACTGCTTGCTCGAGCTAAACCGACCATATCTTCTTGTCTGAATCTCATTTGCTCGCAGACTATTGGTCCACCGCCCTTTTGAACTATTGTAAAAAGAGGCCTGCCTCTTCCTTTTAATTCCCCATAGTGCCTACCTTTATTTGCGTCTCTTTGCATAATTCCAATACCCATTTGAAGCTCTCCACTAACTTCTCTAAGATAGGGAACAAACGGAAGATGTGTACCGGTCATCTTTCCAGTGAATCCATAAAAACCATAATGGTAAAAATCTTCAAATGGATGGTGACCTCCGGGTATCACTAGGGGCATATCTTTTTGGAATATCCCTGGAGTTTTGTTTCCAGGATAACCATTCACTTCCAAAACTAATTCATCTGTATTGGGATATCCCTCTCTTCTCATTTTCTCTAAGTCTGCGGGTTGACTGAATCTCCCACTGCGGAATATATCTAAAAATTCATCGAGCCTTCCAGATTGTCTTGCCCATTTAAACTGAAAGGCTACTAATCTATGCCAGTCAGCCCAGTCTGTATCAAAGACTCTTGACCTTCTCCTATCTTCTTCTTGCTGCATATCTAATCCGGTATAAACGCTGCTAGAAACATTCATTCTTTCTATGACTAAATTTCTGTCAACATTAAATACATAAAATCTATAATTTCCTGAGCCCCAAGTATGATGGTCTCTGGTTCCGCTTCTATTCATGCGCTCATTTGCGAGCTCTGAAAAGAAGTAAACAAAAATAGAATTGTTTAAATCCCAGTTATCCTCTCTTGAACCAAGTAAACTTTCTGAAAATTCACCACAACGCACTGCGGGAAGAACTGCATCAAAGAAATCCCTTTCTTGATTCCCATATCCATCAAAAACATGCCCATCAAATACAAAGGGTTTCCCAAAATCATAACCCCTTATTCTCTTCTCAAGTTCCGGAAGAATTCCCGCACTGGCTAGAAGCTCAAGGGCTTTTGTTGTTGGTTGAATTCTTGTACCAAACATTTTTTAATATCCTATATTACAACACGCCTTTATAATCATTTATGTTATTTTTTTCAATAGTTCTTAGAAAAAATCTTAATTATCTAAGGGTTTAAAGGCGAATCCTGCTTTAAAGTGCTTTAGTGTTTTAACTAAATCACCTACCTCAACATTAACGCCGGGAATTAATCCTCTATTTTTATAAAGTGCTTCGACTGCAGCAACTGTTGCCATTAAATCTGTTTCTTCATATCTTAATCTTGGAACAGCAAGTCTAACATTACTATTTTCTGGGAGAGTATACTTCCCGGTTGTACGATCATATTTTCCAAATGCAAAATCCCCTAATTCACAAGCCCTGTCCCCATATAAGCCGAGCAAAAGCGCAGTGAAAGCAATCCCCCCAAAATCTTCACGTTTCATCGAAGTGCCTTCAAAAAATTTAACCATGTCTAAATAAACAGCATGACCTCCGACAGGAGTCAAAACAGGAATTCCTCTTGCATGCATCGCTTCTCCAAAAGCCCCAACTTGTTCAGTTCTACTTTTAAGATACTCGCTGCTTACTATCGTCTTTAGACCTTCAACTAAGGCCATTAGGTCTCTTCCACATAGCCCGCCATAGGTGTTATGCCCCTCAGTTAGTATTTGATGATCACGCAGAACTTCGGGAACATTTGGATAATTCTTAACAAAAAGCCCCCCTTCTTTTAGAAATACACCGCCACCCATATTTACTAATCCATCTTTTTTGAAACTTGTTGTAAATCCATCAACATATGAAAACATCTCCTTAACAATCTCTTCGATAGATTTAGTTGAATAACCGAGTTCATGTTTTTGTATGAACCAGGCATTTTCTGCAAATCTACAGGCGTCAAAAAATAAGGGGGTCCCATGATCGTGGGCAACCTTTGCTACTTCCCTTATATTTGCCATTGAGACGGGTTGACCGCCCCCTGTGTTGTTTGTAATTGTTAAATATACTAATGGAATTTCTGATGATCTTGATTCAAATAATTCTTGAAGAGCTGTGACATTCATGTCCCCCTTAAAATGATACGCAGAGCCTGCTTTTTTTAATTCTGGAGAAAAAAGATTTAATGGCTCAATTTCATTAGATTCGATATTCGCTTCAGTCGTATCAAAATGCCCGTTGCTTGGAATTACTAATTTTCCTGGACCAATGGATCTTCGAAGTGTCGTAAATAGGGCGTGTTCTCCTGCCCTTCCTTGATGAAAGATATATGCATTTGGATGTAAATTTTGGTCTTCGTTAAAAAATTGCTCTCCAAAAAGTTTCCTAATTTGGTCCTTTAAATAAAAGTAACCCTCATTTGAACCATAGGATTCATCTCCAAGATGAAGTGAGGCCCACTGTTTATTAGTCATGGTCGTAGTCCCGGAGTCTGATAAGTAATCTGTACCAGTTATCAATCCTGCTCGATAACTAAAAACATTGAGTCGCACTCTTTCTAGTTCCTGCATTCTTTGTTCAACACTAGCAACTTGTTTAAGAGTAACAGCATGATTAGTATACGGTCTTGATTGTGGGAGAGTATCTGCTCTTGGAAATTCCCGAATAAGAGAGTCTAATGAAGATCCCATGCTCTTTATCCGGTTTAATATTTATAAAGATTTATGTGCTTTTCTTCCACATTTACTAGAAAAAATCTTGCTCTGAAATAAAAAATATAAAATAAAAAAATCTCAGGCTAGCTCCATTTTTACGTGAAGCTAGCCTAGAACTCAAAAGGCTAAGGGGAAAAATATGAAGTTAATCTCCTTGATTCTTTGAAAGTTTGATTATTCGGATAATTATTATCTAATTATCTGAAATAGTCAACACCAAGTTCATTCATGCCACTGCCTGGCATGGATTCTGACTTGTCCTTTCCAAGAACATATGGGGATTTAACACCAGTTATAATTGTTATAACTCTGACTCTTCCCTTGAATTCGCGGTTGATTCTTGCTCCTAAGATGACTTGAGCATCCTGTGACAAGTTTTCAGTTACTAATCCGCCGATGTTGTTAAGCTCTTCAAGTTTTAGGTCATCACCACAGATGACATGAATCAAAGCGCCTGTTGCGCCTTTATAATCAATGTCAAGTAGAGGATGGCTCAAAGCTTGTTTGACTGCCTCTTCAACACGGTTCTGAGTGTCTGATTCACCAATACCTATACATGAGACATCTCCATTTTTCATGATGGATGCAACATCTGCATAGTCTAGGTTGATTAAAGATGGAATTGTAATTGTTTCTACAATACCCTTTACCATGGTTGAAATCAACTCATTAGCGACTGCAAAAGCTTGTTCTAGTGGCAAGTTTCCTGCGATATCAACTAGTCTGTTATTGTCTATGACAATAACAGTGTCTGAGATCTCTCTCAATTGTTGAAGTCCGAATTCAGCTTTGTCGATTCTTGCTCTTTCTGTTATGAAAGGCATAGTTACAACACCGATTGTGATTGCGCCAATTTCTTTTGCTAATTGTGCAACTACTGGTGCTGCTCCTGTTCCGGTTCCACCACCCATTCCTGCGATGATGAATACCATATCTGCGCCAGAGACTGCCTTCTTCAATTCAACCATAGCTTCTTTTGCAGCTTCTCGTCCTTTCTCAGGATATCCGCCACAACCAAGTCCTCTTGTTAATTCCTTACCAATAAGAATCTTGTCGTCTGCTTTTGAAACACTAAGGTGCAAAGCATCTGTGTTTGTTGCGTAGACTGTTGCTCCGGTTATTCCCTTGTTGAAAAGCCAAGTTGTTGCATTACAGCCTGCTCCACCACAACCAACTACTTTGATTGTTGCTCGGCCTGCTTTAAGCTCGTCAAAGTTAATACCATATTTTCCTGCGCCGTCTATTGCTTCTTTTGCGAAGTCTAATACCATTTTTTTTACCTCCTTGTTATTTTAGTTCTAATTAATGCTCACAAAAGGTTTAAATACCTCTCATAATACATTCTACAATAGAAAAAGTCTTAGTTTTTTCAACCCGAAAAAATTATTCAGTTCCCGAAAGCTGAATAATTTTTTTATTAATTGAATAGATACATTTTTCTTGCTTTAAATACTTAACTGCTGATACTTTGTCGCATTTTTTTGTAATTCTTCCAGAAATTTCTGAATATTTAGTGTAAAATATACATTATAATATATATTTTCTAGGATATAGATTGATTTTTCTGGATCTTTTAGAAAATTCTTAAGTCAAGACGGGTCTTTAAGGTACTTTCACAAGAGGATAATGATGATAATCATGACCTGTATAAAGCCCTTTAGCCCCAAACTCTACTTTTACTTGATACGGGCTTTTTGTCCATTCAATTTTTATTCTTTCTGGCGCGATACTTCCTTTAATCATCAATACTGGAAGAGAATAACCCCCAGTATATTGCGACAGGGGAACTAGCGACTCAAAATATTTTCGCATATTTTCTCTCACCAATGCAACTCTTTGATTAACATCTAAAGACTTATTCCACAAAACATCTGGGCCCATATCTACGACATGGCCGTGGTCACTTATGAATGGCTGATCGGTTGGAGAAAGGTCAAAAGATAATAAAGCAATCCTACGAGTATCATCAGCATACGCGTGGTCCATCATATCCATAGGGTCTATACCTATAATCGGATGAAATAATCTAGCCCATAAATCTGGAAATCTTGGATGATTCTCCATGAATGCGGGCCTGGGCTCTAAGAATCCGTAGGTAACATTAAAATAACTTTCTAAAGGAAATCCCAAGAATCTTTTTACAGCCTCTTTATATTCTTGAGTTCCTGAACGATGCTTGTCTACGCCCATTTTTTTACCCAATTCCCTTCCTTCTTTACTCCGCCTCTCCCATAAAAAATCTGGCTCACCCGCTCTCGGAAAGAATTCTAACAACCAAGATGATTGTGGAACTAATCCTTGTGTCTTTATTTTTGTATCATATTTCCATTTAATAGTGTAATGATATGCCCTTTGTGTTCTTGTTTCGTCCATAAAAAAATTGTGGACTGCCACGTTTATAAATCTTGTCATTACTCCAGAGTAAATAAATAATACAGAAAAGCAACTTTTTTATACACTGAAATGCTATTTTTATCATGAAAGATGACATGAACATGGAACTTGGGTCAAAGATAAAAATTAAAGTAAAGCAGGATGGCCAAGAAAGAGAATTTGAGGGAACTTTCATTGATAGTCCTGATAAAAATGCTTTTTTAATCAAATTGAAAACTGGATATAATGTCGGTTTTGATAAAAAAGATATTCTTAAAGTTGAAATAATTGAAAAGGCGAAATCAATAAAGGGGAAGGAAGATGTTGAGCAAGACAAAAAACTTCCGGGAATCGCGCTTATTATTACCGGGGGGACTATAGCCTCAAAAGTAGATTATAAAACCGGAGCAGTCAGCCCAAATCAAGATATCTCTTCTTTAATACAAAACATTCCGGGAATAGAGAAAATTGCCCGGATAAATTATATTGAAGTTCCTTTTTTAGAATTAAGCGAGGACATATGCCCTGATGACTGGAAAAAACTCGCTAAAAAGACTTGCGAGCTGGTGAATATGAGAGACAATAAAGGCGTGGTGATTTTGCATGGAACAGACACTCTGCACTATAGCGCAAGTGCTCTATCATTTATGTTAAAAAATCTTGGAAAACCAGTTGTCCTTACTTATTCTCAGAGGTCTATTGACCGAGGTTCTTCAGATGCTAATCTTAATCTAAAATGTTCTTTTCATGCAGCTCTCTCAAATATCGCAGAAGTTGTAATTGTAGGTCATGCAAATACAGAAGATAGCTTTTGCCATGTTCTTAGGGGCTCAAGCGCAAGGAAAATGCATTCGTCACGAAGAGATGCTTTCAAAGCAATAAATCAAGAGCCTATTGCAAAAATCCATGAAAATGGAACAATTGACTTTATTTCAAGCCATGCAAAGAGAGATGAAACTAAAAAATGCAGAGCAGAGACAGAATTTGAAGACAAGATTGCTTTGATAAAATTCTATCCAGGGCAGAACCCAGATATACTAAAACAGTATAGAGATTGTGGATTCAAGGGAATTGTGATTGAAGGAACCGGATTTGGCCATGTTTGTGTGAATGGAAAACTATCTTGGCTCTCAGAAATAAAAGAGACGTGCAAGCATGCAGTTGTTTGTATGACCACCCAGTGCATAAATGGAGAAGTCAATCCAAGAGTCTACAGCAATGGCAGAATGCTTGAAAAAACCGGAGTTCTATATCTGAACATGACATCAGAAGCATGCTATGCAAAGCTCGGTTGTGTTCTTGGAAAAGAAAAAGACCCGAACCAGGTAAAGATGCTAATGAAGGAAAATCTTGCTCATGAATTCAATGAGCGAAGGACAGAATGAAATAAGGATATTAAGCTAATTGGGTTTTGCAACGTTGTGAAATTTATTTCACCAAAACCCCTCACATTGAAAATTAAACTAAACCCAATATCAAAAAATGACTGAAATCGAACTTAAAGAAAAAATCAGGGATTTTGATACTATAAGAGATAACATGTCAAAGCTTGGAGTCTGGTTTGAAGACAAGGGCATAAAATTAGAGGGAGATAAAAAAGTCCTTAGGGAGAAATATGGTTATAAGAAGTTTACAATCTTTTTAGATGAATTTGAGAATCAGGACAAAACTATCTTGATAAAGAAAGAAGCTAATTCTGAGACAGAGCAGAGAAGAACCCTTGGTGAGTGTAAGGATTTGTTCAATTTCCTCATTGCAGTCTCCCAAGCCTGAAATTAAAAAAGAATTATTTACTTATATCGCCTCGGCGATTAGGAATGCTCATATCAATTACTTCCATCTCATCGCCCTGATCTATCTTAAGGAGTTTTAGGACTATCATAGAATCTGGTCTTCCTTGGCTTTGTTCTGACAAAAAGATATTGAGGGTCTCTGGGACATGCCCATCTAAACTAAGGGCATACTCTCTGTTTGATACTCTTAGATTAGCGCTTCTTCTTTCTAGCATTAGTGTTCCTTTTGGATATAGGCCCGAATATACCCACCCACTGCCCCGATTTTCAAAAAGATAGGCTCCTGGAAAAATATAAGTCGGGGGAGTGTTTTCATCTTCATTTATACACTCAAGAACTAACTTTTGTTCTTGGACACTACCTCCTCTATTTTTATCTAATACCACTGCTGTTTCTAGATTTCCCGGTGGAACTTGCCTTTTCTCTGCCATCCCCTTACCCTCAATTTTAGGGCCTCTTTAGGGTATAATTAACTTTCGATGACCAAATGACCCAAAACATTTAAATACCAAAAACCCTGTGTTCTTTATTAACTAGGAAAGTAATCATTAATCACTTTCACATCACATATCACATCATAGCATTATACTCTTTTTGGGTTGGCTATTACATAAGTAATGTTAGAGTAAGTAGAATACGATTTCTTTCTAAGTTTAAATCAATTAAATAAACTAAATATACAAACACAAACATGGGAAAAATATCACCCCCTTCAATCAAATATATCATAAAGATCAAATTTGAGACAGAGGGATTAATAGAGAAGCCGGATATTATCGGAGCAATCTTCGGACAGACCGAGGGCTTACTTGGCGAGGATCTTGAATTAAGAGACTTGCAGAAGAAGGGCAAAATCGGAAGAATAGATGTATCTGTTCAGGAAGATGAGTCAAAGACAACAGGGATTATAGAGATTCCAACTTCAATAGATAAGGCTGAAACAACCATCATAGCTGCTGCTGTTGAAACAATAGACAGAGTTGGCCCAACAAATGCCAAATTCGAGATACAGAGCATAGATGATGTCAGAACAAGCAAGAGAGAGTACATCCTTGAAAGAGCAAAGAAGCTCATGGAGAAGCTCTCTGAACAGAGCCCAGAATCAGGAGTCATGGAGAAACAAGTCATGGAACACTCCAAGACAGCCAGAATCCAAGAGTATGGACCAGATAAGCTACCTGCAGGCCCTGAAATCGATTCAAGCGAGGAACTTATCGTTGTTGAAGGCAGAGCAGACGTCCTTAACTTATTGAGAATGGGAGTAAAGAATGCAATAGCGATGAACGGAACAATGCTACCCCAAACTATCAAGGACTTAAGTAGAAGCAAGAAAATCACTATCTTTGTTGATGGAGACCGAGGAGGCATCTTAATTTTGAAAGACGCCATAAGCACTGCAAATGTCGCTTTTATTGCAAGAGCACCTGATGGTAAGGAAGTTGAAGAATTGGCAGACAAGGAAATCAACTTGGCTCTAAGAGCAAGGATGACTGTTGATGAATTCAAGAAGAATTATCTTAATGGAAGCAGCAATGGAAGTTATGGCCGGGAAAATAGAGAGAGGTCTTACAGGAGAGATGACCGAGAAGAGAGACCTGTAAGAAGACCAACCAAGGCCCAAGAATTAACTGAGAATGACAGAGAGTACCTTAGAGAGTACTTCAATAAGATAAAAGACTCTGGAGACGCCACGGTTTTTGTCAAAGAAAACGACAAAATTGAAGTCCTTAAGAAAACTTCCTCAGATGATGTCTTGAACTACCTGTACCGGATTGCAAGGAAACAAGCAATAATCTTTGCCATAGCAATAGATAACACTGCAACAAGGTCATTGATCGGAATCGCAGAAGAACTCGATTGCAAGGCAATAGTTGCGAAGAACTTTGCAGCAACATCCAATAGGCTCGAGATGCTCAGCTTTTAAATTTATTATTTAACTTTTTTTTATTTTTTTTCTTTTCTTTTTTTAAATCCAAGAGATTAATCTCTTATCTAAAAGATTCTGAATAAAAAAATAAAGAATTACTTCTTTGCAACGATGTCTATGCAGATACCTGCAGCGACTGTCTGACCTGCGTCTCTAATTGCAAATCTTGCCATGTGTGGATTGACTGACTGTTTTTCTATAACTACTGGCTTGATTGGTCTCAATTTGACAATTGCAACATCTCCATTCTTCAAGAAATCTGGATTCTCTTGAGAAACTTGTCCTGATTTTGGATCAAGCTTTTTATCTAAGGACATGAATTGAACTGGAACTTGAGCTGTATTGATATGTAAGACTGGAGTGTAACCCTTTGCAATTACAGTTGGGTGGTTGATAACTGCTATTTGTGCTGTGAATTCCTCAACAATTGTTGGAGGGTTGTTCTCTGCAGCAATTATATCTCCTCTTGTAATATCTTGTTTTCCAACGCCCCTTATGTTAAGTCCGACGTTGTCTCCGGCAATTGCTTCTTTTAGAGCTTCGTGGTGCATCTCGACTGTCTTAACTTCACCATGAACTCCTACTCCTGTTTTTGCAGGTAAGATTATAACCTTATCGCCTGGGTGGACTTTTCCTGTTTCAATCTTTCCAACTGGAACAGTTCCAACACCTGTGATAGAATAAACATCTTGAATAGACATTCTTAGAGGTAAATCAACTGGTTTCTGAGGCACATCAAATAAGTCCAATTGTTCAAGTAAAGTTGGACCATTGTACCACTTTAGATTCTCTGATTTCTTTGTGATATTGTCTCCTTTATATGCGCTTGCTGGTATGAAATTAATTTTTTCAATTTTATACCCTACTGCTTTCAATAGAACTTTCAAGTCTTCAACGACTTTGTTATATTTTGCTTGATCGTAATTGACTGTGTCCATCTGGTTGATTAGAACTGCCATCTGTGAAACACCCATTGTTCTGCATAACCATAGATGTTCTTTTGTCTGTGCCATGACTCCGTGCTGGCATGCAACAACTAGAACAGCTGCGTCTGCTTGTGATGTTCCAGTAATCATGTTCTTGATAAAATCTCTGTGACCAGGAGCATCAATGATTGTACAGGAATATTTTTTGGTTATTAATTTTTTATAAGAAAGGTCAATTGTAACTCCTCTCTCTCTTTCTTCCTTGAATCTGTCCATGACGAAAGCGAATTCAAAACCCTTCTTACCTAGCTTTTCAGCTATGTCTTTCATCTTAGCTAGCTCTTGCTCTGAGAAAACGCCTGCTTCATAGAGCATTCTACCGACTGCTGTGCTTTTTCCGTGGTCGACATGACCCACGAATACAACATTGAAATTAGGTTTTTCGCCTGCCATAAAATATTTTTGTCAAAGTATATTTATAAACCTTTCGCTTATTTGCAGATTCTGCCGGAAAAGGTTTATAAGACTTTTGGGATCTTTTTATTTTTCTTTCCGTTGCCCAAGAGAACAACTCGTGAATTTTCTTTCTCATCTAAGATTTTATATTTTGGAAGAAATTTTAAAATTTCTTTTGTGAATTTATTAACTTCAGTATGCAGGGGCATATTACTTAGCCTTAATCTATACTGAGAAAAGCCGATGTTCATGTATGCTTTAATCTCGATAAAATCAGGCCCCGCAATTTTGATGAGTTTTGCATAATTCTCGGGTTCGAGCATATTAATATCCTTGATCAAGGTCAATCTTAGAACCGTCCTTGTGGATTTTGATTTCTGTTTTAAAATTTTCAGGGTCTCAAGATATCTTTTCCAACCATCTTTATTACAGGTCTGCGATATTTTTCGGTATAATGGCTGGTTTGGAGCTATCATCGAGATATACAACTGAGTTGGATTGATTTTTTTAATCATGCTCGGATTTTCTCCGTTTGAAACAATGAAACTTGTTATCTTCATCTTTTTCAGCTCTTTAAGCATCTCTGGAAGTTTTTTATAGAGAGTGGGCTCACCAGAGAGAGAAATTGCGAAATGTTTTGGGCCATAGGTATCTTTGTACTTTGCTCTGTTGACCCTGTCATTTCCTCCGAAGCCATTTAGCATCTTCCTATGCATCTTGAGACAACCGGAAATAATTTCTTTTGGAGAATCTGGATTTGTTATTTTTGTTCCGAGATTTTTCTCAATTGGTCGCCAACAGAAGATGCATTTGTGCTCACAAAACATCACGCTCGGAGCGACCTGGACGCACTGATGACAGTTTATTCCGTAGAACTGCTGCTTATAACAGACATCTTCGTCGAGAAGTGATTTTTTTGTGTATCTGCATATCTGAACTGCTGAATGATTTCCTACAAGGGCATAGTGCTGCTTTTTCAGCATCTTCTTAGTGGCTTCAGGTATCATAGATATCAAACATCGAGGATATTTAAAAAAGTAACTAACAAACTTTAGTGGTAAAAAAAGAAAGGTCAAATCTGCATTTTATGCTGCTGGAAAAAGCCTCTCCTTCTTCTTTAAACTTTGAACAATGATCTTTACTCTCTTCTTTTTTGTTTCCTCTAATTTTGCACGTAGAAGCCATCTCAGAAGCGTTCTTTTGTATGATGGAGGGATTTTCCTAAAATTCTCCTTTGTCCTGCTCTCTTTTTCTATTTCTTCTCTTAGGTGTTTTGGAACTCTTGGATTTTTTGGGATTCCTTCATCGTGTGGCTTTCTTGCAAAGCCTTCTTTATATCTCCTAGTCCCTTCTGCACTCATTTTTCCTTTTTTCGTCAAATCTTCAGCATATCTCAAGGTATTCTTGCTCCATTTACTATTGTTGTTTCTTCTTACAAAATAGCGAAGATACCTTTTAGAATCCAATCTTTTAATTGTAGTATCAATCCACCCAAAACAGATTGCCTCTTCCATTAAATCTTTGTGGTTAGGAGAGGGTTTACCCGTATATTTCTTATAGACAATTACTGCAACTTTCCTTTTAGAAAGATGATTTTTCTCAAGCCAATTTCTCCACGAAGTTCTTGTCGGAAAATATAATTGTTTAACAACTTCCATTTATTCTAATAACTCTTTGATTATTTTTAAAACCTTTGAAAGTAGGGCCTTGATTCAATGCTCCGTTAGAGAGAAAAACGCTAGAAAACAAACTGATAAACTATCCCTGCAATAAAAATCAAGGATAAAATGATTATTATCGGCCAGTTCAGAGGAACAGAATACTCTGGTTTTCTCTGACCTTTTTCTTTTGCCTTCTTTACCATAATCATAATAAGTATGCCGGCTATACCCCCGGCAATACTCCCAACAATGCTGAGCCATTTTGCAAAATCGAATAAGTTAAATATTGTAATTATCAAGAAGATTACAAGAACTGGGACCATTGCAAGTGCAAAGGATACACTATGCTTAATCTTAAAATCATACATAAAGAGTTCCTTAAGAGCGATGCCTAGGGCAAAACATGCCCCAAACATTGTAAAGATTGCAAGCAACGAAGGAAGTTTTCCTAGGGCCATTGTCGCTATTTCTGGAGTATTCTGGCCTGTAAATCCATAGACCGCTATTGTGAATAGAATATACGCGACTACGGGAATTATGCTCCCGATAATAATTGCTTTTTTGAATTTTTTCTCTTCTCTCACCATCTCTTCACGCATCTCTGGCAAAGCTGAAAGGGCAAGAAATGCAAACAAGATAACACCATAGGGCATGAACCACATTGCGGGATTTTTTTCAACCAGTACAAAATTGCTTAGATTGACTTTAGAGATAAAAAAGAGGAATATCGCGAGTATAATCGCCAAGATAATGAAAAGATTATATTTCTCCCCTTCCTCAAGAGTCTTTAATCCAAGAAATATTAAGGCAGACATAATAATAAAGAAAATTAAACTGAAAAGCAAAGAGTAATTCAGGGTGCCGAAGAGAACAAAACTTAAAACCTTACCCTCACCGAGAACATATGCAACCAGGGCACCGTATAAAAATATTAGACTTGAAAGTAACATTAATATTTTGCCTTTTTTTCCAAGATACTTTTCAGCATAGCCGGGAAGCTGATGTTTTCCTTTAGTTCTTAGGATTACTTCCCCAAGATAGAGATGCAAAAAAAGGATTATCGCACCAAAAATCAGAATATTTAACAGACCAATCAACAGACCGGATTTTGATATGACATAGGGTATGCTTAGAATTCCTGCACCAATCGCCGTGCCTGTCAGAGTTGCTACGGCACAAAACAAATGGCTTGACCTCTTTTTCATGAAATAAGGTAAGACGAGGCATTTTAAAAAGATAGCGCTTCCAAAAAAAAACAATGGGGTTGCCGGAATTTGAATCCGGACCTAGACGTCCCGAACGTCTAATCATAACCAAGTTAGACTACAACCCCTCAAACTTGTTTATGAAATGGGATTTATAGATTTTTAGAAATGAGAAATTCATTAATCATTCTTAATTAAAAGGAGATTTATTTTTTCCTTTACTTCTTTTGACAAGACCGGATTCTCATTCTTAAGAACTCTAAGCCCTTGAGTGGCAATTAGAATTGCGTCGTTTATTTGATTGGCACTTGGATTGAATCCTTCATGCTTAAGTTTATTATCTATCCGACAGATATCATTGTCTATCTGAATTAAAATATTATTCTTTCCCTTGAAAACTTCATCTTTTATACAAATCCCTAATACTTTGCCAAGTTTTGCGCCGTCCATATTCAGTGCTATTCCCAATCTATCTTTTAAGAAAATTTCAAAAATTGTATGAAGATTGCTAAATAATCCTTCAATATTACCCTCTTTTACTGATTTGTTTGCTCTCTTTAATTTGTCTTCTAGCCCCAGATAAATATTCCCTTCTTCAATTTCTTCTTCACCAGCATTTTGTATTTCTAGTAAATCAAAACAATGTTCTAAAAAATTATATATTTCACCATCTGTTGGAGAATATCCTTTTTGGGAAATAAATTTAAATTCTCTTTCTATAGTACTGCCATAATCTGGGGCGAGAACAATTATGCTATCTTTAAGAATAACCAACTGAGACAAAACTCTTGCATGATCTGAATAATAATCTTCATCCGAACCCAAGGAGGAACGATCGGTTGTCATATATTTAAACAATAATTTTATATGATTAATTAAAACAGAAGTTTTTTTCAAATTATCAGAAGTTTTAACCTTTTTTCGAAAAATCTCAAAATTTTTAAGAATCTGTTCAAAGGGAACTTGATAATTCCGATTCATTTTATATTTTGCTCCGAAAGAAGACTTATAGAAGTCTCTTTATCTCTTCAACTTTGTCGAGCTTTTCCCAAGTGAAATCAGGGTCATTTCTTCCGAAGTGACCAAAACATGCTGTCTTCTGATAAATTGGACGCTTCAATTGAAGATGCTTGATTATCTCTGCTGGCTTAAGTGGGAAAACTTTCTTGATTATCTCGACTATCTTTTCATCTGAGACTTTTCCCTTGTTAAAGGTATTAACATAAATTGAAAGTGGAAGTGCAACACCAATTGCGTAAGCAAGCTGAACTTCGAGTTCATCTGAAACTCCGGCAGCGACTAGGTTCTTTGCTATGTATCTTGCGGCATAGGCTGCTGACCTATCAACCTTACTTGGGTCTTTGCCAGAGAATGCGCCTCCGCCATGCTTTCCGCCTCCGCCATATGAATCGACAATTATTTTTCTTCCTGTGACTCCTGAATCTCCTTCTGGACCACCAATAACGAATCTTCCTGTTGCATTTATGTGGATTATAGTACCTTGATCAAGCATATTGCTACAAACTGGCTTTATCACTTTGTCAAGAATCTCTCTTCTAAGTTCTTGCTCCTCAATATCATCTGTATGCTGTTGAGCAACGACCACTGTATGGATTCTTTTTGGTTTGTCATTCTCATACTCAATTGTGACTTGAGACTTGCAATCTGGGCCAAATCCTTTTATCAAGCCGGCTTTTCTGACTTCAGATAGTCTCTTGACAAGTTTATGGGCTAGCATGATTGGCATTGGCATGAATTCAGGAGTTTCGTTTGTTGCATATCCAAACATAATTCCCTGGTCTCCTGCTCCCTGTTCTCTATCATCTGTCTCAGTAACGCCCTGGGAGATATCTGGGCTCTGCTCTTGTATAGCTGATAAGACAGCACAGTCACTAGAGTCTATACCGAATCTAGGATCAGTATAACCAATATCTTGAAGTTTTTTTCGGACTATGTTCTGAGCATTGCAGTAACCCTCTGTCTTTACTTCTCCTGCGACAACAATCATTGAGTTCTTTGTAAGGCATTCAATTGCAACTCTTGAATTAGGGTCTTGTTTGAGTAAATCATCTAGAATTGCGTCTGCAACCTGGTCACATATCTTATCTGGGTGACCCTCTCCAACACTTTCTGCGGTTATCAATTTTATCATTATTATTTAGAGAAATGTGGTTTAAAAAGATTATTGTTCTAACTATAACATTTAAAAATACGAACTTCATAAAAAATTATGGTCACTAAAACTGACACAAAGAACAATACGAAAAGAGCGGATTTAGCTATTTCTTTGATAGAAAATAACAATCCCACGGTTCTTGAACTCGGAACAGGGGATGGAGAACTTTTTTTGAAACTATCCTCAAAGGGCCTGGATATCACTGGAACAGACATATGCCCAAATGAAGGACTTTTAAGGAATAAGCACAGAGTCATAAAACACGACTTGAACAATGGTCTGCCCTTCAAAGATAATTCCTTTGATGTTGTTATTGCCTTGGAAGTTCTGGAACACCTGTATAATCCCTATGCGATGATGAAAGAGATAAAAAGAGTTCTGAGACCAAGAGGATATGCTATAATCGCCATGCCAAACACTGCAAGCTGGATATCAAGGATAGGGCAAGTATACGAAAAAAGATTGAATAAATTAGATATTTACTGGCATCACTATCAACCAAGCATAACTTCAATAAGGAATCTAGTTTCTACAGAATTAAAAATTGAGGATGAAATCTTTTTAGGAGGATTCAGAAGACTTTCTTTTTTCAATCCACTCATGAAGGTACTAATAAAGATTAGCAAAAATGCATTCTGTGGTGATTTGATTGTTAAGGCCAGAAAGTTAGATTAGAGAATCAAAAATTTGTGTTTAAAAATTCTTACAAATCTGCTTTGAACCATCCCTTAATTTCCCTTGGGACTTGGAGGGCTTTTGAAATCGCCAGACAATCTAAAATTCCCCAAACATAATTTTGCAACTCAAATGCCTTGACATACTCTTTCTTATTTAGAAAGTGATTCATGTCTTTGTAGTATGCCTGGGCAAGATTAAAGGCAGGAGAAAACTTTTTATCTAATAGTTTCATCGAAGAGAAAATCTGTTCGAGTTTGGTTTTTTCTCTGTTAAGAACATAGAAAAGCTCATTTTCTTGTTTTTGCGTTAGCCTTCTTATTTTATTTTCTATTTTATATTTCATTTTTTATATTTCACGGGTCCAGGAGGATTCGAACCCCCATCAGCCGGTTTCTTCCCCGATTTTCTTGGGGTGACTTGTACGGGATCTCTCCGGTACGATCCGAAGCCGGCAGTTCTATCCATTGAACTATGGACCCAATACTACCAAGAAGTGAGGATTTAAAAAATGTGTGAAAAACAGAATTGGGGCAAATTCGAATCTTAAAGAAGACGCTGTTTTTTTGGATCAAGAAGTCTTAATTTTTCATAAAGGACCATTGCCTGGTCATACCTGCCCTCATCAATTTGATAAGGACTGCATTTTGCTCTTGACTTTATTGAGTTAACCTTTCCCTGACCATGTTGCGCAAAATAAAGGATTTTTGCGAGATCATCAACAACCCGATGTTCTGCTCTTTCCACAATCCTGACAAATTCTGGGGCAGTCTTCCCTTCTAGATCTAGTTTTCCTTTAAGATAATTATCGCGAACAACATCATTGACCCTATAACCCTGCACACATGAAATAAACCCTTCTTTCTCTAATCTCTCTAGATCTACATGTAATAGTGTTGTGTCGTAAATTCTTTGGGTATCCTCGGGCTCGTCAAACTTCCATGCACTCGAAATAAAACCCATATTTTGCAGAATATAGACTCTGTGCGCCAATTCGTAGGGCTTCGGACATCTTCTCTTGTTATGTACTCTAACTTTATCAAAATTAACTAATAACTTGAATAATAATTCTTGCCTCTGGGTTTCTACATCAGAAGCTTGAGAAACAATCTTTTCTAAACGCTGATTTGCTACAAAGCCCATTCATCTTTAGAAATACTGATTTTAAAAGCATTATTGTTCTTTAATGATTATTAATCTTTCCCAGCTATCTTGTCTTCTTGCCAGTCAATCCGGGTATTGCCTCGGGAGGCATCTTTTTCTGTAAACTTACCTTGAGGATAACGCTTTTTTAATTTCTCGATGTTCTCATTCAGGATTTCCTGGAGATCCCAGCCAAAATAGTTGCAGATCATTGCAGAGTACCACATCACATCCCCTATGTTCTCTCTGATACCTTGTCTTTGGTCATTCCCATGAAAAAATGTCTTCTTGATACAGCCGGCGACATCTCCTGCTTCTCCAGATATACCTAGGCCCCAACTAAATATTTCATGCTCCGAAATATCAAACTTCTTCGCTGTTGCTTTGCAAAATTTTTGATACTCTTGAAGACTGATCTTTTTTTTATTTTCTTTTTCTTCCATTTTAATTTATTCCTAGATAATCTTCGCATCAATCCCCTTCTCTTTACATAGGGCGAGGAACTTAGCAGAATTATCTTTTATCTCATTTGAACCATAGTGCATTGGAACAACCAAGTCCGGATGAATCATCTGGGCTGCCTTGACTGCTTCTTCCTCATTCATTGTATAAGTTCCTCCTATTGGCAGTAAGGCTATGAAAAAATTTCCTTTCTTTCCATAACCAACAAGATCAGACATCTCTTTTATTAGATCAGTGTCTCCTGCATGATAGACAATAGTTGAACCTAGCTGAACAACATATCCAACCCACCCCTCTGACTTTGGATGAAATTGTTTGTTTTGATTATAAGCAGGAATTGCCTTAACTCTTATGCTTTCAAAAGTAACTTCTTTTCCTGGCTCCATTAGTATAAGTTCAATTTTTTTCTGAATCCTTGTAATCTTGCTCTGGCAGTCAGGAGTGCAGAGAATCATTGTCCCATCTTTTGCAATTTTCTCAATGTCTTGGATAGAACAGTGGTCAAAGTGATCGTGAGTTAGGAGAATTACGTCGGCTTTATCAGAGACATCTATCTTAAATGGGTCGATGAAGATATTCTTTCCTTTAAATTTTATTTCAAAAGAAGAATGCTTAAGCCATTCTATTTCTATTTCTTGGACTTTCATTTTTAAATTTAAAATTTATTTCAAATCTTAATCAATCATGGAATCAACGTCTTTCAAAACCGTTGTTGCATCTCCTTCTTGATAGACTGAACCCTCAGTACCGCAGAAGGGGCATAGTCTTGGAGCGTCTTTCCTGTCAAATCCAAAATTACATTTTCCGCATCTATATCTTACCATTTTTTGTTACCTTCTTTTATTAAAAATAAAAAGGATTTTATTATTTAAAGTTTTGTGTTCAAAAGAACATACTTTTTTTTTCAGTGATGTTCTTTATAGTAAAGAATGCTGGCAATTATCCCTAGAACGAGAGTGTCTATTCTCATAAATAATAAAGATATTATGGAAACAATCAGGAGAGAGTACCACTTATACTGTTTTTTCTCAATCTTATAGACGATGAATGCCATTATCACCGCAAGAACAACCCAAATCAGCGAGACTACTACAATAAAAGTTGGCCAGATAGGACTAAACTCGGGATATTTTGGATCTTCTAAAAGACTCAGAACTGAAGCTTTTTCAGCGAGAAAATAAACAGAGTATAAAATCAGAAAGCTAACCGCAGCTAAAGCAAGGATAAGGGCGATGATGTCCCGCTTTGAGTGTTTTATCTTTCTTAACTTAAAGATTTGTTCGTTTTTTATTTTTTTTGGCATTTTTTATCCTAAAGATTTAGAACTTATGGAACCAATCTATCAGGAGTTCTTGGAAATGCGATAGCATCTTTGATATTGTCTAGACCGCATATCCACTTAACAACTCGATCTGTGCCCATACCAAAACCAGCATGAGGTACTGAGCCATATCTCCTTGTGTCTAGATAATAATTATAATCCTCTATTTTCTCTCCCTTACTTTTGAGTGTTTTTTTCAATTCTTCTATGTCTGTATCTCTTTCACTTCCGCCCATAATCTCATGATTCCCTTCCGGAGCTAGTAAGTCAAAACAGATAGCCACTTTTGGGTTTTTTGGGTCTCTTGGTTTGTAAAAGGCTACAACCTCCTTGGGATAGTGTGTAACAAAAACAGGAGTAGCTTGAGACTCCATCAAACTATCTTCTTCTGATGTTCTAAGGTCTTTTCCCCACTGGAAATTAATCCCTTTTTTCTTTAGAGATTTAATTGCTTCATCATAAGTTATTCTTGGAAATGGCTTGGTTAGGACTGGCTCGAGTTTTTTCACATCTCTGCTCAGAATTTTTAGGTCCTCCTTATTATTTTCTAGAACTCTTTTAACAATATGCTTAATTAGCTCTTCTGCATAATTCATCAATTCATCGAGATTCGCCCAGGCAACTTCCATTTCAGCATGCCAATACTCGGTCAAGTGCCTTGAGGTCTTTGATTTTTCTGCCCTAAAACTTGGTGCCATGGTATAAATTTTTTCTAAAGCGAACATAGCTGCTTCTGCGTAGAGTTGCCAAGTCTGAGCTAAGTAGGCTTTTTTATTGCCGTATTTCAATTCAAATAGTGTTGGTCCTTCTTCTGCTCCGCCAGGAATCAGTATTGGGGACTGGAATTCATAAAATCCTTTACTTCTAAAATATTCGTGATATGCGCCAAAAACAGTGCTTCTTATCTTCATTATGGCAGTCATCTTCCTGGACCTAAGCCAGAGATGCCTTCTATCCAAAAGAAGCTCTTCATTAATTTCCTTGGTTATAGGATAGGGTTCGGCATAACCAACGACCCTTAGACTTGAAACATCAACTTCGTAACCTGTTGGAGATCTTTTGTCTTCTCTGATTGTTCCCTCAAGTTCCATTGAACTTTCAACCAGGACCTTCTGTAGAGCCTGCCACTGGTCTTTAGATACCTGATCCTCCTTAATTACACACTGGAGTATATTTGAAGAATCTCTGAGAACTATGAATATCTTGTCTTTCATCTTAGCCTCCCTATGGACCCAGCCATGAATAGAGACGTGACCTTTCTTTTTATCCAGGGCTTCTTGAATTGAGACAAAACTCTTAATTTCCTTACTTTCAGTCTTCTTTTTTTCTTGCTTTTCTCGTGCCATCTTTTACGTAGATAGGATATATTTTAGATATTTAAATTTAAGCCATTAAAAAAATATTAATGTGGGCTTAATTACCTGCATTAACTAGAATCTTATTAGATGAAACTGTCTTTCTCTTGCCTTGTACATCGGTGAAGCTTAAGCTTGCTGTTGGAAGGTTTATTGCTCCAACCATGTGTATCTTACTGTAAAGGACATATGAAACAACTATCTCTTCTCCAGGTAATAGGGAGGGGAAGTTCCATTCAACTATGTGCTTCTCTGTCTTGTCTGGCTTAATTGAACCGAATTTCTCGTATAACTGTGTTGTCAAAGGAAGTCTGTCAACCAAGTTAAGATTCATTATCTCCTTGCTACCAACATTCTTCAATAGAATTACTATCTTTGATGCAAATTCTCCGCCTTTGGTTTTGACTGGAATTGCTTTTTTATGCACTACCATCCTTCTTCTCATTACCAAGATGTATGCAACGATTGCTATGATAATCAAGAGTATTATTACAATTAGTACCGTGTAGTCGGTTATTGCACGGACTGTAAAGCTCTCCCCTGGGGAAAGCTCTCTCTGCCACATTGCCCCATCTTTTGATTGCATTCTTCCTGTGGGGATAATGTCAAAATGAGTAAATGTCCTCTCAATGAAGTTAGCGTAAGGCAATTCAATAGTAACTATCTGTTTTATGTTTCCGGTATTTGTTCTTTTTAGAGTCTTGGTATATCCAAAAAAGCTTCGATCTATGCTATCCTGGGGAGATATGCTTGAGAACTCTTTTAGATTTATTGTGTCGTTCACAGTATAATTATATTCCTTATTTAGGAATAGGATTATCTTTAGAGGGTAGACTCCTGCTTCTGAAGTCTTTATCTTTGTTCCTGTCAAAGGAATGTTTGCTGTAACTGCAGTGTTTGCGGAAATTGCAATTGTTGTTGAGGCCATGAATGCGCCTGCATCGGCAGTTATTACAACATCTCCAAGGTTTATGTTCTCTTTATTAATAATTCTTACAGGCAATAGTGTGTCGTCTCTTGCAACTTCTTTTGGCATATCTATGGATACAATTTCTGCAATAGGCAAGATCTTGACAAACATCGAATCTTTTACTGAATTACCAAAATTGTCTCTAACAAAATATTCAAAATTAAAATTATACCTTACCCTGTTCAGTGGAAGAACACTAACTGGAACGGTTACAGAATCCCCCATAGCAATTACACCTGTGCTTTTTGGAAGAATAGTAGTATCAATTATACTAACAAACTCAAAACTCTTGTCAGCTCGGTCATTAGTGATTGTTACGTCATATCTTGCAGGAATTGTCAATTCTATTGCTACAACATCATTGACTGCTTCTTTTGTGATTGTGAAGTCTGCGGCATTTACGATGGTCAGAACGCACAAGAACATAATGAAAACTGATAGGATTAGAGAAAGTTTTTGTTTTGTCATCTTTAACTCTTTTTATTATGTCTCTTTAATTATAAGTCTTAAAATCCCGAGTATTTAAATATTTTGTGCTCCCAAAATATATATTCATTGTGACTAAAAATCAGACTAATCCGCTTTTTCCATCTTTTTTCTCAAATCTTAGGACATTTTCAACAAAACTCTCAATCTTTTCTTCATGAGAAACCAGGATTAATTGTTCGGATTTCAATTCATCGAGGATATTTCTCATCTTTCCTATCTGCTCTGAAGAGAAACCATCTGTTGGTTCATCCAAAATAAGAAGGCCCTGAGTTGTCAGTTTTGACATAAGGTTATTGATTATCTGATTTAGGGCCAATCTGTAGGCCAGGGCTGCGGCGGTTCTCTCTCCGCCAGATAATCCTTCATACTCTATCTCATACCCCTGCTGCTCAATTATAGGGGTGAAGTTCTCATCTATTCTTGCGTTCAGGTTTTCAGTTAACATGGAAAACCATTTCTCAAACATCTTATTAAATTCAAGATTTATAGCGAGCATGACATTTTTTTCAATTGATAATAACAATTCTGATAGATGATCAGAAAGCCACTCATTAAGTTTTTTTAGATAACTTGATTCGACAAGAATCTTCTCTTTGAGCTTTATCTCCCTCTCGAGTTCTATGATTCTAGAACCATAGTATTGGTGCTGTTTTTCGTGCTGTGCCCTCTCTATCGACAATTCTCTTTCTTGTCTTACCTTGTTTTCTATAACCTTGTTCTGCTGTTCATACTGATTCTCAAGGTCGTGATTATCTTTTGAATCCTGCTCGAGGATTTTTAATTTATCTTCTAAAGAGAATTGTTTCTCAACAAGAATTTTGAGTTCATCAAAAAGACTATCTCTAACCTTTTTCTGGTCAGCGATCCATGCGAGCTTTAATTTTATTGTCTCTGCCTCTTTTTCTTTTTCATGCAGGTTTGATATCTTATCCTGGATATCCCTGCAATCCTTTTCAATTTTATTTCTTTCTTCTTTTAAAGAAATGACCCTCTCATCACAGTTTTGTATGTTCTTCTTCGCTTCATCAAGAATTCTTGCCTTATGTTCTTCTGAAACTTGCTGCTTGCAATAGGGGCATTCAATAAGATTATTGATTCTTTTTTCAAGCTCAAGAGACTCTCTTTTCTTTGATTCACTGACTGCAACTTCTGAAATGAATTCTCTTATCTTCCTATCTTTTAAATCAAAATCATTCTTTAGAGTAAGCAATTGCTGCTTAAAATCCTGATTCTGAAAGTTCATATTGAATGTCTCTTGAAGACTTTTGTCTATCCTCTCAATTTCTTTCATCCCCTTCACTTTTTGATCTTCTGAATTCTTGATATTTATCTTAAGGGAGATTATTTCGGTTTTTAGGTCGTGGGCTTTTCTTATCTTTATACTAAGGTCCTGAAGAATTTTTTTATTTTCTTGTATTTCTAAATCCAAGATAGAGATAAGGGGAGAGATTGCTTTTACTTTTTCTTCTTCTTCTTGTTTCTGCCTTTCATAATCAAGTTTCTCGAGCTTCTTTGATTCAAAGTCAAAGGTTCTAGCTTCATTCAGCTTTAGCCGCTCTTTCAATTTTGATGAGACTATATCAAGATTTGAGATGATGTTCTTGTATTTGTCGATGCTGAATATTTTTCTTAGCGTGTTAATCCTTTCCTCGGCTTTTTCCATCAGGATCTGCTTCATTTCCTCTTGAGGAGTGTAGATTGTGAATCTATACAGAAAATTTGTTCTTGATTTTAACATTGATTGAGGATAATTTAGGAGCTGGAGTATATGCGCCTTAAGGTCCTCAGGACTTAGTTTTTCTTTTTTATCATCAATCTCAAGATAACAATCTTTAGTCTGGCCGACGGAGGCTTTTTTTCTTTCTAGGCTCCTTCGTATCTTTATATGTCTGTTAAGTATCTCGAGCTCAAGTTCAACAGAGCCTTCATCTGCTTCTTTTCTTAACAGACTTGTGCCAGACATGAAACCTGGCTGGAGGCCGAAGAGTGCAAATTCTAGAGCGAGCAAAACCGAAGACTTCCCCGAGCCGATGTCTCCTGAGAGCAGAGTACTTCCTTCAGGAAAAAAGATTTCTGCTTTTTCATAACTTCTTATATTCTCCATCGATATCTTTTTTATTATCATTTTTGTGCGTTATGTTTTTGTTATGTGTTTGAGGTAAGTGTTTTTTATGTAATTGGATTTTACAACGTTGTGCATGATTTCTTCATGCACTAAAATCCTTTATTTTGTTTATTATTCATTACCAATCTCTCATTTTAGTCTATTTTCAAGATTTTCTTTGCCTCTTCAAAGACTCTTGATTCAAAATTCTCTTTTTTCTCTGATTCTTGTTTTTCTGTTTCAAGCGAATTAAACAGGGGCATTATCAGTGAGAAAAATTCCTGAAAATTTGTGTTTTGTTCTTGATACTTGCCGATAAATTGAGTTTCTATCTCATCTATATTCTTGGTCTCGATTTTTGTATCTAGCTTCATCTCTTGTGTTGATAGGCCAGAAGCTGATTTCAAGAAGCAGTACGCATTTTTTTCTTTAATTTTTTCAGTAATCTTCTTCCAATCAATATCTGAAGTCTTTCCTGAGCTCAGAGTCCCTTTAATCTTTACAAATACTATTTTATCTGCAAGAGTTTGATTGCTAATTTCAGCGAGTATTTTTTTATTGGCCTCTTCTGCTGATAAATTATCTACATTCACATCTATAACAAGAACTTCTTTTGTCTTAACCTCTATCTTCTCTCTCTTGATTATCTTATTTCCCTGTGCTTCAAGGAGATAAAATGAGCCAGCCCTCAATTTTTCAAGCTCTTCTGTATTATTGGGAAAAATTGGGCCAGGGTATATCACAAGAGCATCATTCTTCTTGCCTTCAAAAACAAGATGCAGATGGCCTGTCGCATAGTAATCAAAACCATCGGGAAGAGTCTTTATATCTACGGATTCAATGAAATCCATTCCTTCGGGTTTGGCCTCTGTCAGAGTTGAGTGAAAAACAAAAATCTTTAATTTATCAGAATCGAGATTTCCTACTATCTTCAATTTTTTAAAATACTCTAATTCTGCTGATGATTTTTTTCCAGGAACTCCTACGAATGCAAGATTTTCATCATTCAGGACATTTACACAGATTTCATTCTCATTCTCTTGAACGCAGGAGATGTTTTTGCAGAAATCTGCTCTCTCTATCACATCTAAGAATGTTTTTCCTGTCGGACTGTAATCATGAGAACCTGAGACGATGTAGCATTTTATTCCAGAATCGTGGATTCTCCTGAATTCTGACATTGCTTCTTTTAGAGTATCAATTGAGGGAATTGCTGTATCAAATAAATCTCCCGCAAAGATAATGAAATCTACTTTTTCAGAAATACATCTATCAATCGCTTGCTGAAAAGCCTTAAGATTCAAGGCTTGCATCTCTGGCTGTCTCCATCCACCAAGATGTACATCTGCGATATGTGCAAATTTTACCATTTTTTGACTACCACCCCTTATTCTTATCAAGAAAGAGAGAAGCCGGGTTTTAAAGATTTGGGTGATAAATAAGAAAGATTTTATCTCGGCAACTTAGGAAGAAACCTTGGCTTTGGAACTTCTCCGTGCTTAACATCTATGCCTTTAAGCTCAGACATTGCATCATCGATGTCTTGTTTTGGATAACCTGCATTTGCCAGAGAGATTTTTACAGAAATCACCGAATCTCCTCTTTCCAAACCATTTTTTATGCATGTCTTTATGTCTTCGCGAGCCATCTTTGAGTTAAGTTATTCTATTTTAGTTTTGCAACGTTGTGAACTCGAAGTTCACCAAAACCTTATTTTATTTATTATAAAACTTATATCTGTACCTAAACACTTACTTACATTCCTCTTTTTTTAATCTATAACTAGGTCTTGACCATCTTGCAGGAGATGAACGTCCTTACCAAGCTTGTAGCCCATCTCAGTTGCAAGCTCAGCAAGAGCAGTAAGCTTCTGAAGTTCAGCATGAGCGGGAATAATATGCTTTGGCTGCAGCATCTCAATCATATCTCTCAGATCTTCTCTGCCACAATGTCCTGAAACATGGACGTCTGTAAAGATTCTTGCACCTTTTTCTTTTAGTTTTTTCTCTAATTGCTTTCTGTTTGCAACATTTATTGGACTAGGAATTATGCTTGATGAAAAAATGACATGATCTGAGGCGCTAAATGTAAAAGGAAGTTTGCCATGAACCATCCGATCTAATATGGAACCCGGTTCTCCTTGATGACCCGTACAGACAACCATATAATCTTTTCTTTCTTTTGAAATTTTCTTCAAGGATCTTTCTAATTGATTTTTATAACTTACCAGGGTTATGTCATCCATAAAAGGAGCGAGATTCAGTCTAGAAGCTGCCCCCACATATCTATTTAATGAGCGGCCTAAAAAGATTATTTTTCTATCTAATAGCTTGCCGCAATCAACAATACTTTTCAGCCTAGCTATATGGCTTGAGAAAGTTGTAACGATTATACCTGAATTTTCATTGCTTGTCGTCAGGAGAACGTCCTCAAGCAAGCCACGGGCAATTTTCTCAGAGGGGGTTTTTCTTTCTAGATCAGCATATAGCGATTCAACAACCAAAACCAATATTCCCTCTTTGGCGAGCTCTTTCATCCTTTCATAGTTCGGGCCCTTACCAACTATGGGGGTTTTATCAAATTTGAAATCATTAGCGTATAAGATAACTCCCCTATCAGTATGAACTGCTATTAAAGAGGCTTGGAGGGTGGAATGTGTTATATTCAAAAATTCAATTTCATATTCCTTCCCGTTTTTCCCTTGTATCTTAAAACTGGAATTTGGGGTTACCGTTCGAATTTTATTTGGAATCTTTGTGTTCTGATCCTGGGCCAGTGCTTTTAGAATCTCAATGGTGTAAGGAGTTCCGGCAATTTCAGCCTTATACTTCTGTGCCATATAAGGAACTGCGCCGACATGATCAAGATGGGCATGGGAAATTAGTATCGCCCGGACCTTATGCTGGATATTTTTTATGACAGAATCATCTGGAATAGCATCTATCTGACTTAATTGTTTTTCAGTATAATTCCCTCTTTGGGGATCTTCAAGTTCAACAATCGGAGGAAGAAAAAGCCCCATATCAAAGATGAATGCGTCATCTCCAACTTCTAAAACAGTCATGTTCTTGCCTACTTCACAATATCCACCTACTGAATGTATTCTTATGGTCATTTTTCTTTTTTGTATTTCCTCTTTTTAATTTAATTAAAATCCTATACGGTTTATATATCTTTTGAGAAAGGTTTAAAAGTTGTACCATTTTATGATTTTCAATGGGGCGGTAGCTCAGCCTGGGAGAGCACGCGACTGAAGCTCGCGGTGTCGGGAGTTCAAATCTCCCTCGCCCCTGTGCGAGACCATGACATATGTCACTAGGCCACCGAAAATTAGTTCTCATCTA
>CAYZTH010000003.1:0-36739 GCA_964481435.1 Candidatus Woesearchaeota archaeon | reverse complement strand
TAATCACTGAATATGTAAGAAATCAGAAGGAGCATCACTTAGGAAACCCCACACTAAAGTGTGGGGAGGACGTCATTCATGGGATAAGAGATTAATTCTCTTATTTCAGATTGTTTTGCAGCTTCTTCTGCTTTTAATTTGAGGTTTAATACTTTTCGAGGCTCAAATTCTTTATTTTTTATTTTCTCTATAATCTCTAAATCCTCTTTTGTGGGTGTTTCAACTATCTTAAGGTTTTTATCAAAATATATCCTTTCGTTGGTATTTACTCTAACTTCCTGGGGAATAGTGATTTTTTTGTTCTTCATTCTTTCGCCCAAAGGGAATGGTGACTTTTAATTGTTTACCTTTTGTTTCTTTTTACGGGATTTTGAAAGCTTAGAAAAGAAAAAATAAACCCGTCCTTCTATACTCCAATCTTCGGTGGGGCATTCATTTTTTAAAGAATTGGGATTATATATTCTTAAAAGACTTGCTAATAGACTCATTCCAAAAAGAAGGTAAATTAAACCCGAGCAAACCCTCAAATTCATCACTCCAAACATAGAAGTATTTGGACCTATTATCGTCTTGTTTAATAAAGAAAGGTTTTATTTTCTGATACATCTTCTTTATTGCAGGTCTTTCAAATTCAGATTGTAATAAGCTAGGTTCCTTCAATAATAAGACATCGGCTAATCTTAGCACATTTAGGTCAATCATCGCAGAATTCTGAGAGATTAGAATCAAGTTTAGATTTTTATGTCTTGCAATAGACATCAAACTTCCCAACATTTTATTGGATTTATTTAGGGAATCTCGTGAAGAGTATAATATTGCTCCTTCATCTACTAAGGCAGTTGAATTATTTGGAACATCTTCTAATTTTTTAGTTTTTTTTGCCCAAGATGGTAATTTGGCCTTATCAAAACCAACAACAT
Source organism: Candidatus Woesearchaeota archaeon (assembly GCA_964481435.1). Classification (GTDB taxonomy): domain Archaea; phylum Nanobdellota; class Nanobdellia; order Pacearchaeales; family UBA284; genus JAPLYB01. The sequence continues at coordinate 35,819 of CAYZTH010000003.1, read as the reverse complement.
AACATTTCTCTTTGCAAGATCCCATTAATTCTAATAAGGTAAACCCTAGGGCCGTCTTTCCAGAACCTCTTTTTCCAGTTATCAAGATGATTAAGCTCTTATTTAAAAGTAAATCGAAAAAGGCCTTATAATTCCCCTTTACAAAATCAATCTCTCTAAAAGGATCTACGCTATCTACTTCTTTTTTTCTTTTCCGAAATATATCCAAAAGCCCCATTTTTATTCATATAAAATAATGGCTTTATGTTTAAAAAGTTATTCAAATTTCACTGAAAAGTCCAAAACCCGAACCAAATAGAATAAGGTTGTAAGCGCGGGGAGGGACTTGCACCCCCGAATATCCGCTCTGCAGGCGGACGCCGTAGCTGCTGAGCCACCCGCGCACGAAACCCAAAAATGTCAGAAGTTTATAAATTTAATCAATAGAGCAAGATTGCATCAGCACAAATTTATCTTGGTAAAAATTAATCACTTACCTCTCAATGAATATAGAATCAATATCTTTTCTTTTTATATCCCCTATGTTCCTCTCTATCTCCTCGTCCAGAACTTCTTGAATTTGATGCTTCTTTCGATCTATGATAATTACTTCCGCCCCTACTTGGACGCCCATGGCTTGGTCTGCCCTGTCCCTCGAAAGTCCATTTTCCACCCCTTTCTCCAGAGTCTCTTCTGTCTCGCCCATAACTTCTATGTTCTCCCTCACTTCTACCTCTTCCATATCCTCCGCTCCCTTCTCTCCTTTCTCCTCTGAATCCTCCCCTAAATTCTCCCCTATAACTGCCATGCGTTACAGGTTTGATGAAAATTCTATCAACATTAGAAGGAAGTTCTTCTTTTACTATGTTTAAAGATTCATCTTCCTGAATCTTTGAGAAGTTTTCATAATCTCGGCTAGCTAGGATGTTTATTGCCATACCCTCTTTTCCAGCTCTTGCAGTTCTTCCAATTCTATGGACGTATTCCTTGCTGTTCTTTGGCAGGTCATAATTATAGACATGTGAAATTCCAGGAATATCCAAGCCTCGTGCAGCAACATCCGTGCAAACTAAGACCTTGATTTTTTTTGAATGAAAATCCTCCATTGTCCTATCTCTTTTATCTTGGGAAAATCCCCCATGTACTGCAACAGCGGGAATTCCGCTTGAACATAGATATTTTACAACAAAACCAGTGTTCTTTCTAGTATTGCAGAAAACCATAACTAGGTCTGATTTTTCTTTTTTAAGAAGATGGACAAGCAAGGAGAATTTCATGTTATCTGGAGTATCATAAAAGACTTGATGCAGTTTCTTAGGATCGACGTGAGATTCTGCTGAGATTTCTACAGGATTATGCATGTACTTTGATGCAATCATAACAACTTCATCGTAGATTGTTGCTGAAAAGAGCAAGGTCTGCCTCTCTTTTGGGCAAGCCCTTATAATCTTTACCACATCATCTATAAAACCCATATCTAACATTCTGTCAGCCTCATCTAGGACAAGTATTTTCATGCTGTCTAGAATTAAAGTATCTCTCTCAAGATGATCTAGGATTCTTCCAGGCGTTCCAACAACAACATCTGCATGTCTTAAAGACTCAATCTGGGGATTTATTGAAACTCCACCATAGACTGAGATTATTTTTAGTGGCTTATGTTTTGAAAAATGCTTAATTGAAACCGAGACTTGTTCTGCTAATTCCCTAGTTGGGGTCAGTATCAAAGCCTGGACTCCCTTGCCATGCTCACAGTTTTTTATAATCCCTGCTGCAAAAGCAAGAGTCTTTCCTGAGCCTGTTGCACTTCCGCCAATTACATCTTTCCCTTCAACAACTAAGGGAATCGTCTTACTCTGGATTTCACTAGGCTTCTCAAATCCATCTTCTTGAATTACTCGGATTATTTCCTCCGGAATTCCCAAATCTCTAAATTTTTGCATTTTGAGTATTTTTTTGTTCTTTTATCTATGTTTATTATTCTCTCTCTTGCAGCACTCTGTTGATACAGACAATCTGTGCTGCGCAATTTGTCATCTTGCTTACAGGTTTATCTCTTTTCATTTAAGGTTAAAAAAATAAAATAAAAAAATAAAAATTAGCTTAGAAAGGGCTATACTTAGTATCGTCTACCAAAACTTCGTCTTTCTGATCTTTCTTCCATTGGCTTTGCTACACTGACCTTTATAGCTCTGCCCTGAACTTCTTTGCCGTTCATTTCTGAAATTGCTTTTTCTGCATTTTCATCATTTTCGAAAGTAATGAAACCGAATCCTTTGGATCTTCCAGAGAATCTGTCCATTATAACGGTTACTTCAGTTAGCTCTCCATATGGTGAGAAAGCTTCTCTCAATTCCTTTTCAGTAACTGAAAAAGCTAGATTTCCCACATAACATTTTGTGCTCATTTTTCCTCCAATCAAATTTATTCATATCTATTTACCAAACACTACAAGAAAAATTACTTGCGTTCTTTGGGACAATTATTTAATAAATATGGGTTTATAAATGTGAGCCAAAACAGAAAATAAAATAAATTAGTCTCGATATGCGCTTGGATGTAAGCCATCAACTTCCCAATATTGTGATTCTTTATTAGTAAGAAGCGACCTGATACTATGTCTCCCTTGTTGTCCGGAATGTGCTTTAAGTAGAACGCCTTCGGCTGTATCCTTGTCAATAACATAGTAATGTTCATCTTGTCGTTGTGGAAAGAAGAGTCTTATTGATGTGACATATGGAAAAACTACTCGCAATGCCCATAGTTGTTCAAAAGGTTCATATCCAACAAATGAAGGACAAACAGCGCCATCTTCGTGCCTTCGTCTCAGGTACTTTTTGATATTCCCATCAACTTTTCCACGATAGTGTGTTGGTTGCATACTTCTGATAATTCTGCCAGTTTTTAAATATAATCTCTAAGCGATGAAGAAAGAAAAAAGGGGATAAATTAATAAATTGTGAGACAATCAATAATCATGTTAAACAAGACCCAAATCCTTTATGTTCATGGCGGTATGACTTTCAATAATCAGAAAGATTACATAAAATGGCTAAAAACCAATGAGATTTCTCTTGACAAAAGAAAAAAATGGCATGCCGAATATTTTGATAAAAAGTTAGGCAAGGGCTTTCAGATAATAAGAACTCGCATGCCCATGACCGATAATGCAAAATACGAAGAATGGAAGATTGTTTTTGAGAGGTATATCCTCTTTCTAAAGGATAATGTTATTTTACTTGGCTTATCGCTTGGGGGGACATTCCTTGCAAAATATCTCTCTGAGAACAAATTTCCCAGAAAAATACTCTCTGTTTATTTAGTTGCCGCACCATTCGACGATACTCTGCCAACTGAAGATTTGGCAGGAGGATTCAAGCTTAAATCTGACTTATCCCTTATTGAGAAAAATTGCAAAAAAATCACTCTTTTATTTGCCAAAGGAGATGATGTTGTTCCGGTTGAGCATGCTAAGAAATATAGGGAAAAGTTGGAGAACGCAAAAATAATAGTCTACAATCATATAAAAAGTCATTTCCAGATTTCTGAGTTTCCTGAATTAGTCAAGATGATTAGAGAAGACGTGAAATGAAAACTTTAAAAGTCTGAAATATCTTGAATTTTCATGGACCCGTAGCTCAGTTTGGATAGAGCACTTGCCTTCTAAGCAAGGGGTCGCAGGTTCAAATCCTGTCGGGTCCGCTTTTTTTAAAATGATAGACGCACACTGTCACCTTGAACAAGAAGAAATTTATGATCGGCTTGAAGAGCTTATTCCAAAATGGAAGAAGGAACTTAGGCATATTATCTCAAGCTGCGCCCATCCACAAGACATTGATAAGACCCTCGAAATATATGAAAAATATCATCCTTTTGTCAAGATTTGCATAGGTCTTCATCCAGAATTTATCAAAGAACTTAGGGAGGAGGAAATAGAGCACGTTCTGAAGTTCATTCATAAGCATGCCTCTAAAATTTCAGCTATCGGAGAAATAGGATTAGACTATCACTGGATTAAAGAGCCGGAATGGAGAGAAAAACAAAAAGAGCTTTTCATAAGACTAATTAAACTCGCAAGAGAACTAAACTTGCCCCTGGTTATTCACTCCTGGGACTCAACTGAAGACGCAATAGCGATTCTAGAGCAGCAAGGAATGAAGGGCAAGAAAGTTTTGATGCATCTTCTCCAGGATAAAGACTCTGTCCAGAAGATTATAGAAAATGGATGGTATGCTTCAATTGGTCCAAGCATAGCAAAATCAAAGACAATAAAAAAGATTGCTCGAGATATGCCTCTGAACAGGATTATGCTTGAAACTGACTCTCCTTGGTTTAAACAAGAGGGCCAGGAATTCGGCGAGCCAATCAATGTCAAAGTCGCATGTGAGAAGATTGCCGAAATAAAAAAGCTCTCACTTCAAGAAGTTGAAAAACAAACAGATGAGAATGCGGGGGAGTTTTTTGGATTAAAAATGATTATTAAAACTAAACCAAATTGTTCTTTGATTCTTGATAATGGAAAAGGAGAAGTTCTTCTTCAATTAAGAGATAAAAAAGAGACAATTCGATATCCTAATTGTTTAGGAACATTTGGCGGCGACATAGAACCGGGAGAAACCCCCGAGCAAGCAATAGTTCGTGAACTAAGAGAAGAGTTGAACTACGATTTAAAGAACCCAGAATATTTAGGAAATTTTCCATTCAATGGTTATGCGATTCACGTTTTTAGAAAAGTGGACCAACATATAAATCAAGATATCAAGGTAAATGAAGGACAAAAGGCAATGTTGGTTTCATTCAATCAAATAAAAGGATTAAAATTTGCTTTTAATTGTAAAGAAATAATTGAATTTTATTTTAGAAAATACTACCCGAAATGAGTTCTTTAGATTAAGAAGTGTCTGATTCTGGATTTTCTTCTTTCAGGACTTCTAGTATGAGATTATAGGCATCTGGATACAACCCTGGATTTGTCAGTTTTGTATGCAAAACCTGCCCATAGCAATCTCCTTTGACAATTGAATTATTTGCCCAAGAGAGCTTTGAACTTTCAACTAGAACAACGCCATCTCCATCTCCATTAATCATCTTGCATCCCGAGCCCACGATAGTATAAGTTGGAACTTTTAATTGATATGTGCTAAGTTCTCTCATGAATGTGCTATTAGCATTCATATCCTCGCACTCTTTTTTTCCGCCTATGACCGGGCAAAGTTCAGCTATCTCACTGTATATACCATTATTCGGTGTTGCTAGCAGAATTAACTTATAGATATCCTTATCTCCATAAATTTGTGCATATTTTCTAGAGACTAGTCCGCCCATGCTATAAGCAACGATCATGACCTTGGGTTTGCCCGTCTTGTACTTCACAATGTCAATTAATCTTTTTAATCTTACAGCATAATCTGTTATGCCTTCATCTTTTGTTTGGACTTCAACATATTCCCCGGAATTGTTCTGGGTATCTAGATAGTAGCTTACCCTAAAGGTTAAGGGAGCATTCATCTCACCAAGAATTCCCGGGTCTTCTTCTTTTGAATTGATTGAGATTGCTCCAGCATTTACAAAACCCTCGCTTTCAAGCTTCTTCTGGATTTTGTTTTGTTCATCAAGATTATACTCTGCAGAGGTATATTTGCTCATGTCATGGCCGTGGACGAAGATAATCGGAAAATTAGAGGGATTATTTCTACAAGATTCAAGTATGCAGCACTCACTACATTTACCCCGTATACAACATACATCTTTTGGTTTATCAAAGGATATGCCCAAGGAGAAGTTCGTTCTATCATATTTTATCAAAGTTAGATTTATTTCATCGATGGTAGAATAATTTTCAATCGGCAAGTAAGAGAATCCTCCTGATTGATTTTTAAAATCAATATATAACTCAAATGTCCTAATCATGACTGGTTCTACTAGTGATTTTTTATTTTGTAAAAAGTCTCTTTTATATATCCTCTCTAAAAGAGAATTGAATTCGAGGATTGTATCATTAACTGCAGGGCCTCTTGAGAAATTTGTCTCATTCAAAGATAGTGCTTCTCTCATCTCTACCAACATCTTCCTTATTAAGAAGATATTATCTACTAGGTGATTATATTCTAAAATATTTTGGTATATACTAGAATTTACTCTAAAAAATTCCTGTTCAAAATCTGAGAAGAACACAGAATACTGTGCGATGCTATCATTAAGTTGATAATAATCTTGTTTATTCCATAAATTCCTTAAATCATACATGAATCCGTCTAAATTGGGAATAAGCTCCTTTAGATATGCCTTCTCAGTTATTGCATCCTCTGCGATAATCTTTTTATTTAATTCATCAAGGCTTTTATCAAAGTAATTTATCTCAGAGTGCCAGTCATTTAATTTATTAAGAAGATCATTCAATCTATTCAAAGAATTTTCTTTTAAGAGTCTCTCTGCATCATTTAAGTCATAATTAACTGTGATTAAGATATTTCTATAGGACGTTCTTCCGGAGGTTTGGCAGGCCTCACTATAAATCCCCTTACATTCAAGATCTAGCCTATAGAGTTCTTGCCCGCTTCCAATTCTATTTGCCCCAAGTTCAAAGGTCTTAGTCTGTGCTAACGGGCCGAGGGTAAAGTTCTCTTGATTAATTGTTTGATTGTTGCTTAGGTCTAAAAAATTATAACTGCATTTTGCCGTACATAAAGAACTTCCAGTTATGGAGATGATAAAATCTAATTTTTCTGTCTGTCCATGCTCCAGATAAAAATTTTGTTTGCTAGTATCCACCTTTATCAAAATATCTTTTCCAAAAAGTGAATTAATTAAAGGAATCAATTTTGGGGTAAGAAAAATTAAAGCCAAAACAAGCAAAAGGAGTATAACCACAAAGAAGAATGTCTCCAACTTTTTACCCTGGTGTATTTCTTTAGGAACAGGGGTTCTTTTTATACTATCCCCTTCGTATTTTGGTATTTTTTCCATTTTTCCTCTTTTTGATATCTGGTGAGTTAGATTAATTAAATATAAAAACCTAACCCCCCTAATTATTTAAGAAAAAAGATCTAAATATTTTTTATAAATTAAAAAATGAATACCCCCCAGCTAATAATGGCCGCAATCCTGGCGATTTCTGGATTTCCTTTAGGTTTCTTTCTCTCTAGATATATAAAAGAAGAACTAAAGCAAGGAAAGCCTTTTTTTGCTCTAATCATCGTTCTCTCGATTATAGGGATGATTTTAAGTCTGATACTTGTAAAATCCGATGCTCTTATTTTTCTTCTCTCTGCCCTAGTTTTTGTTTTCCTCCTCTTTTTAGCATGTTTCTTGAAAGCAAAAAATAAGTAAAAATAAAGAAATCAACTAGTTTTGTCTTGTACGGGGGGTTGTCCATCTAAAAACTTTTCTTGATGATACCCTCTTTCCCTATCAGCTTTAAGCCCTCTTGGTCTTGTACTCTTTCTCTTTGTTCTAACCGTTAGACGATTCCAGGAAGCATCTTCATGAAGAACGTTGTAATATTCGCCAAGAGGAAGTCCTTCTTGTTCAACACACCTATCTACTTCATCGCAGAATGTTCTGAATGAAAGTGGGATATCTATAAGTATTCCCCCATCATTTTCAAATTTATCCATAACATCCATCATCTTATTTTGTTCTGGACCTATAAAATCTGCAATAGTAGCAACGACATATCCCATCTTGCCGGTTAATCCTCTTCTAGTTAATCTTCTCCTAAGATGACGAAGGTGTTGATCATATTTAACAGGGTCCATTCTATCTAGGGCTTGTCTGTCTGAAATTGTAGCTTCAAGAACCGTAATTGTGTTGTCCGGAAATAGGATAACTGAATCATACTCTGCTCTCGTTGTACCGAATCTCTGACCAGAAAGGAATACTCCCGCGGAGCTTACTTTCGCAACGCCCGTATCCTCCCCAAAATCTTCAGGGTTTGCCTCTCTAAAATAGGGTTGAGGATCGCTAGGATAGGGTCTTATATTAAGACCAAGAATAGTAGCTGCAACATAAATAGATCTTCTAACACCCCTCTCAAAAACTCTTCCATGATAGTCTTTCAGATCTCTGCATCCGTCATAAGTTGAAGGATTTTTTTTCATTTCCCTCGTAATTCTTTCTGGAACCATGCATAAAGGCGAGCAATCAATAATTGTATCACCCAATTGTTCAATTTCAGGCGTCCTTAGCAGTGTTGGTTCAATTGATGGCATTTTTCAATCTAAAAATATCTTTGACAATTTAAAAGCTTATGCTATCTTAGTGATTCTAGCATAATTTTTAAACTTAGTTTCTATCTATTTTTATGTTATACTTAATTGGATTAGGGCTAGATTTGAAAGATATATCCCTTCGTGCTCTCGAAGCAATAAAGAAAAGCGAAAAAGCCTATTTAGAGACCTATACTACAACATTTCCTTATAAGATTCAGGATTTAGAGAAGTTAATTGGAAAGAAAGTCCTCGTATCCAAAAGAGAAACCTTTGAAAATAATCTCAATACACTTATAGATCAAGCGAAGCGCGAAGATGTTGCAATTCTTATTTACGGAGATCCTTTAGCAGCAACAACCCATATCACAATTATTCGAGAAGCTGAAAAAGCCAGGGTTCAAGTTGAAATAATTCATAATAATTCTATCTTTAATGTAATATCCGATACTGGATTGCAGTTATATAAATTCGGCAAGACAACAAGCCTTCCAAGATGGCAGAACCGATATCATCCAACTTCTTTCTTTGAGATAATCAAAGAAAATCTCTCAATTAAGGCCCATACTCTAATCTTGGTTGATCCCGGCTTATCTCTAAAAGAAGCTCTAGAAGAAATTCAAGAAAGCGATAAATCCAGTGTCCTAAAAGATAAAGAAATTATCATTTTTTCAAAAGGCGGATTAAGAGAACAGAAGATTTTGAAAGGAAAACTAACACAGTTAATCTCCAAGAAGATAGATGAACCATTCTCAATTATTGTTCCAGGAGAACTTCATTTCTCTGAAGAATAAGTGTGCAAAAAACTACAACAATCCTTATAAAGTTGTTTCTTGATAAATAAAAATGGCAGAACAGCAGGTTGATTCAGAATGTTGTGGAATTGGTGAATTCTTGAATATCACTGCTGGCGAGTATCAAGATGCAAAAGTATGGCTTCTTACTCTAAAAAGAGTAGAACAAGCAAGAGTTCGGGCCACACTTCGATTAATTAATGGTATAGGAGCTCCTATCACCACAATTGTCGCGGGTTCTAGCGTTTATTCTGGGCAAATTCCCATGAAAAGAGTTGAAATAGGAAGTGGTCCAACCCCTAGTTACCTATGGCAACCAGACCAATCAGAGATTGCTAAAGGAAGAGGCCACTATAGGAGTATTGATTTATTTGTGATGTGCAACCCTGCGGAGGCACTAGGGCAGCTTCTTAAGAAAAGGGGGGAAAGCGTGCATGTTCCAAGTCATGTTTACTATACTAGTGGAGGAGAAGCACGAAGGAGAGTTTTCGATTTGGGTATGAACCAGGCAGAAGCAGCATATGATCAAGAAGTTAGTGGCGCAGCAAATGTGCCCGTGGTTATTTCTCCTCTTAGGGATAGTGCACCTAGTCGTAGAAGTTTTGTCCTAAGCAGGAATTATCGCCCATAAGAGAATAAGGCACTTCACACAAACTTATTTCTTCGTCATAATCTCTATGACATCACCATTCTTTAGGACATGGTCCTTGCCCATAGCGACCTTTTTCTTGACATCCATTGCTTTAACAAAACCGTTTCCAATATCACTATGGATTCTGAAAGCGAAGTTCAGGGCAGTTGTTCCCGGAGGCATCAAATAGCAGTCAGGAAGAACATTGCCCTTGCTGTCTGTCAATTTATTTAAGCCGCCTGGAAAGATATAGATATATTTCAGATAATCAAAAACAGCAGTATTCAAGACTTGCTGGACTCCTGTGTTTTTCCACTTGTTCAAAATTTTATTCTTTACAAATTCAAGAGCTTTTTCTCTTCTTTCATCTAGCTTTTCTGGCCTTAATATTTTAAAATCAGGATCTCCCGGAATATATTCAATAAGTTCAGATCTTGAAGCCTCTCTTAGGGCAAGCTCTGATTCAGCAGAGCAAGGAACAATCAAAAGTTCAGGGAATTTCTCTTTAGCTTTCTTGAAGTTATCCTCAAATTCAGGCCTATCTGATTTATTTGCAGCGATAATCATTGGTTTACTAGCTCTTCTAAGCTCTCTTGAAAATTCAAACAGTCTAGATTCTTGCCAGACAGAGGGTTTTTCTTCTTCAAGGTCGATTCCGAGTTTCTTCAAGGCGCTTCTGACCATTTCCTCTGTGACCTTTAATCCAGAAAATTGCTTAGCAACAGCTTTCTCAAACTCGCTGTGTTCAACTTCAATCTTCCTGACAAAAGTTCTCCAGACTTTCTTTAGAATTCCTAAGTACCAGTAGTCAAGTTCTTCCTCTAAAAAAAGAATATCATCGCAAGGGTCTCTCATTCCTGCAGAACAGGGTTTTCCTTCGCAATCAGTCAAGCCCGCCATATCAACAACATGAATCAATAAATCAGCATTGCTTAAATCATCTAAAAATTGATTTCCTAGGCCCTTGCCCTCATGTGCTCCAGGCACAAGTCCTGCCACATCAAGCAATTCAACAGGAACAAATCTCTGTCCATGAATGCAGAAACCCTCTCTTGGATTGCATTTGACTTTGAAAAATTTCTCAATGCACTCGACTCTTACATATCCGATGCCGTGGTTTGGTTTAATCGTGGCGAATGGATAATTCGCAATAAGAACCTCTGAGAGAGTTGCAGCCTTGAAAAACGTACTCTTGCCGCAATTGGCTTTGCCTACTATTCCTATTAACATTTTAGACTCTGTAAATCCAATTTAATTGATTTTTATCTATTAATTTAATTTTTCCTTTATTTATAAGATTATTGCAAACCCTACCCTTTATTCTATGGACAAATTTATCTATTACCATAGATAAATTTATATACACCCATAGATATAATTGTCTATGATTGAAAACATCATTTCAACACTTCCAAGAAATAAAGAATCAGTCTACAAGGGGTTTTGCAATTGCAGAAAACTAAAAAAATATATTTTAGTTTCAGAAAAAGAATTTGCTCCTCATCTAGAAAAAGCAAAAAGTGATTTGTCTAAAATCCGGGCTGATTTTGAAAATGAAGCATGGGATTGGGTTGTAATAAAATCTTATTATTCTATTCATCATGCAATAAATGCCTTATTAATAAGATTTCAGGGGTTTTATTCTAAAGATCATTTTTGTGCTATTCTTGCATTAAAAAATTTTGATTTGGTGCCTTCAGATATTTATGAAAAACTTAGAAAAATAAGTACAAAATTCTCAGATTTTACTGGTTTTGAGATATCCTATTCCCTAAGAAAAATAGGGCAGTACGATGTAATAAGATGGAAGCAATTATCAAAAGAAGATGCTTCAAAGATTTATAATTTTACAAAAGAATTCGTTGCATTTGTTGAAAAGAGGTGTTTCAGATGATATTTCCCATTGCTCGTGCGAAGTATAAAATTATAAAATCAATATATGAAAATCCAAATATAAAAATTTCTGAACTCTTAAGAATAAATAAAATATCTCAAAAATCCGGCTATTTTTATATAAATGAACTTTTAAACGCGAATATAATTTCTCAGAAGATAGAGAAACCATTAAGATTATTAAAACCAGAATTTAGCAACACGGGAAAAATAATTTTTTCATTGGTCGAAGAAGAAAAAAAATTATATTTTTTTGAGAAGCATAAAGAATTAAAAGGGCCATTTTTTCAATTTGAAAAAGAAATTTCCAGTTCTATTAGTTGTGCATTGATTTTTGGCTCTTTTTCAAGGTCGAGCGAAAATAAAGGAAGCGATTTAGATATAATGATAATCGCAGAAAAACAAGAAAGTAAAAAAATTGAGAGAGCAGTCGAGAATTGTTTTATCACTCTTAAAAATAAGCCGTCTATTAGGCTTGTTACAAAAGATAACTTTATTGATTCCCTTGAAAAAGAAGATGAATTTGCGAAGCAAATCCTAAAAGACCACATAATTATAATTAATTCATTAGGTTGGATAAATTTAATTTCAAAATCAAAAACCCGATAAAAAACATGAAATCTAAATTTTTAAAAACCCCAAAACCCTCTGTTTTTAGAGGAAAAAAGATGGTAAAAAAGGATAGAAAAAGAGTTTTATTTTTAATGCTTCTTTTAGTATTTTCCTTCTTAATTATAGCAATGAATCTGGGGGCGGTATCTAGCTGGGATAATAGTGGTGAAGTGCCAGATTACTATCTTAGTTATTTGAAAATAGCACGGGTTTGGAGTGAATGCGAAGGCATTGCACCGGGATTAAGTTTATGTTACAATGAGTTTATAGAAGACCAGAGTTTATATTTTGACAAATGGGGGGGTATAGATCAGTACCCTAATTACTGGGGGAAAATTCTTGGAAATAATAAACAATGTTTCTTTTTCTTTGGCGGTCATAGAACCTTGTGTGTCGGAGTTCGTGTAGATGCTGAAAATAATCCCGGTCTGAACTTAGCTTCTTCCACAACCCTGTACTATCCAGAAAATAAAGGTACAGATAAAAATTGCAATCAAATCTGTAAAGAAAATAAATCAGATTTATGCCTTGGTATAAGCGCTACTACTGGTTATGGTCTGGATTATAGGACATACAGTAGGGCGATGTATTATACTACAAAACCTGATTCCTCGGGAGATACTTCTGGAAATTGTTTATCAATTATGAAGTCCAAAGAGAATTCGAATACTGGCTATCCCTATTTTACTTATTGTTACTGTTTAGATAATGCTTGCAAGTCAGGATATGGAAATTGCAACCAAGATGCAAAAGATGGTTGCGAGACTAATACACAAAGCGATGTAAACAATTGTGGGGACTGTGGAGTTAGATGCGCATCGGGTCTTGTTTGCAATAAAGGCGAGTGTGGAATTCCTGAAAGCGAGAAAGTAGTTGCAGATCCAGAGCCTGACTGCATACTTGATGAAGTTAATGGTGTTTACAAATGTGAATCTTTTAATCTTCGTTCTGGAGGAGATAAAGTTTCAGTTAGTGTTGATGTATCTGATTTGGATAAATCTTCTAGTTCTTGGCAAAAATATGTTAATACAAATCATGAATATGGGTTAAGAATATTCTTTAGTACTATAAGGGTGGATAAATATGGGAAGAGTGGAGATGAAGATTTTTACTCGACAACTCCAACCAAAAATTGCATATATTCTGAAAGCAATGATAAAAAGATAAAACATTTTATTTGTGATTTTTCATTCGATTATTCGATGTTTTCCCCAACTGTATTAAAAAAATTAACAGGGACCTATTCCCGATGGGAAGGATCTACTCTCACTCCTTGGAATATAACAAAAGTCAAGATTATTGATGAAAATGGAGATGTTCTGAAGGTAAGGGGGGTGTATGCAGAGTATAATAGTGCAAATTTTATCAAGGGCGGAAATGGATTTAACATCACAGCCCTGCCAGCACCACCATCACCAGAATGTAAAATCCTTAGTGCATCAGTAGATACAAGATTTTGTTCAGGCACAAAATTATCAGATGGAACAAAAAAATGTCTTGAAGGTGATAATCTCAATATAACTGTGAAAGTTATAAAAGAACCATCTGAATGCCTTGTCCGCCTTAATGATAAAATTGAAATAGATTTAAGTGAAGATTCAGGTTCTGGGGGGTGGGGAGGCATTACCGGTTATCCCATTTTTGGAGATCCAGGAGAAGAATGTTCAATGTCTATAAGTGCGCCAGATACACACTTGATTTGCAATATCTTTGGAGATAGGGAGATATGCTTTGGAAACGCAACAATTACTAATGTTGCCCCAGAGTGTTTTAACAAACTATTGAATGCAACTTATGTTGGAGTATATCATCAATCTGAGTTAATGGGGCATATGTATGGGCAATTCGGAAATGTTACAATAGTAAAACCTGCTTGCAACATCTTAAGTGCAAATATAACTAACAATTGTCCAGATAATGTCTGTGGTATTGGTCAAAAAATTACTCTAAATATTACAGTTGAAGATAAAAATAAATGTCCAAATGTAAATAAAATGGAGATTGTCGGAGGTTCAGAGGCGCAAGGAGGGATTACTGGACTTTCCATCCTCGGAATGGCAGCAGGTGGCGGCATAGGTGGTTGTTCAATAACAATGGAAAATTCAACGAGGATTCAAGAGGTCAATGGGGTCTATACTTCGACATGGACAATTATAGGCCCAATACCTGAAGGATGCAATGGGCAAAAGATTACTGCAGCAACAGCAAAACTCTACAATGCAACTTCTCCGTTTCTAATCGGTTCTCTCTCGGGCAGCGGGGTCACAGGTTTCTTCTGGTTTTCATATCGCGAGTTGAATAAGCCGATGCGAGCGATAATTAATACTACTCCTAACTTAGAGGGTAATCTTGATCCTTTTTCAGAAATTAAATTGCAACAATTAAGCATAGGAGATTATAATCATTGGAACTGGTCCTACAAATCTGTAGACTCTTTAACTTGGATACTATACGCTAGCGATACTCATCAAATTCCTTTAAATAAGGAAAATGTCTCAATAATTTTTTCTCAGCCGCCAAGAAATATCTATATTGGAAATTATTATATTAATCTGACTGTATGGAACGAAACAATGCAGGATTCAACAAAAGTCAAGATAAGTTTACTCTCTCCAGGGCAAGGACCACTTGCGAAAATCTCTTCTCCATTGGATGATGATTTGCTTACTTCAAGAGAAGTTACTTTTGATGGTACAGAGAGTACATGGCCAGAATATGAAGATTTGTTCAACATGACTTGGATTTTTTCAGATACAAAGAATAAGACAGTTAATGCAAGTGTCTCCCCAAAAACAATAATTTATAGATACGATAAAACTCTTGCAAGTCCAGATCCATTCACAATCAAGTTAAATGCAAGCGGTGACCACAAGTACACTATGGATACAGTTAACTTTTACATCGGTGTTTGCAATGAAGGCACACCTACAAATCCAAAATGGATTTTCGCAGGCGAGTGTAGTTCAACGCAACCAGGTTTCTGGTGTCAATGTAATCCAATAACATGTGCACTTACAGAGAATTGTGTAAAACCATGCCCTTGCCCTGATGGAAAGAGTTGCCACATGGCATCAGGAAAATGCGAAGCAGCCCAGAGCATGCAAACTTGCAAGGAATATGGGTCAGAAAAAGTATGTGTTACTAAAGATGGTTGTTATTGGGATAAAGAGAGTTCCGGTACTTGCAAATCATGTTATAGTTATGGTCAGAGGACAATCACATCATGCAGCAATTATAATAATGACGACTCTTGTAATAAGGATAAATGCCAGTTAGGCATAAGCGGCGCAGATGCACTGCTCTTGATGGGACAAAGGACATTGATTAATGGAGAGGAATATGAAGTGACCCAAACCCAATGTTCATGGAATTCAACAGCGTGCATATTAAACGCAACACGGTCTCCAGTGCAATATGCTCCACCAGCTCCTCCAAATGTTCAGTGCACATATTCCACAATAATTGGGGCATGCGGAAGTTGTAATGCTGGAATATTTCAAGGAAAATTAATTAATTATACTTTGGTTCCAAGAACTCAAGAAAACTGTGGCGATTCGTATGAATCATGTGCAAGATGCGGCTTCACACAAGAGAGACTTCCATTTTTCACACCCTGGCAAATCATTCCATTCATCTTTTTAATTGCAATTTATTACTTTTTTATATCAAAGAAGAAAAAATAATAAATCACTTACGGTGCTAATCACACAATACGCAATTAAAAAAGGTATAGGTTATACCCTAGTATAAAAAAGAAAAACAAAAAGAGGAAAAAATGAAAAAACAATTGTTAATCCTACTGGCCGTAGTTCTGCTTTTGCCTATCTTATTTAACATTTCTTCAGCATCAATAACCCGAGGAACTCCCTACTTCAACTTATCCTCCTCAATATATGGGCCAAATCAACCAATAGAGGGTTTTGTGAATTTTTCCCTGACAAACCAAAACTCTGACATAAAAATCTCTGCTAATTCAACTTACTCTTTGAAATCTATGAAATTAATTGATTTTCTTAAGAAAAGCAACGCCGTCTTTACCTGCAATCCTTCATCCTGCCTTCCAATATATAGTTTTGTCCCAGGTTCAGAGCAAGAAAGCAAGAATTTTGATTTAGATAATTCTAATAAACTTCTTGGAATAAAAGTTCAGGGCTTTAAAGATGTTAAAGTAAATAACCTAAGTTTCATGATACGGGGTTCAAGTAATCAAGAGTTCACATGTTCTGAAAGCTTCGTCAAAGTAGATGTTCTTGATAATGATGCAATAAATTATGAATATATAAGTTCAAATGAGGCTAATAATTGCACTGACTTCACAAATTCCTGTTTCTCCATGAGCAATACCGTTGATTTTGTTTTAGATTCAAATCCAAGGTGTGAAAAAATCTTCATTGACAAAGCAGGTAAGGCAGACATCGGCGCCTATGTTACTCTTTCATCAGGAGATCCAAGTCCATTGGTTATGGCTCTCTATGACCCAAAGACAGGAAAAAAATATAACTGCACTATTGGAGAAACTGATGGAGTACTAACCGGTTTTAATTTCTGTTCAATAAATGCAGAGAATAATCCAAATTTCTTTATAGATGAATCTCGAGATGTCTATGTATGCATTTCAAATCTAGGGGGAACAGGTTCTTATTCAATAAAAGGAGAATCAGACTATCCTTGTGGCTTTTTAGGAAGTCCAGAGAGTTTTAATGGAAACTTCTTATTTGACTATCCTGTTTATATGAGATACTACGGATTTTCACCAATCAATGGAGAAGAGATTTTCTTTGAGGATTCTAAATTTAGATCAGATGATTCAAGTTCTCTCATTTCCTATATTCAGGAGTATATTAATTCAAGATACTCTGGAAACTGCTTATCAGGATGCATAATTCCAATAAACTTTATTACCAATGGAAAACAAACACTGGGGGTATCAGACCTTATCTTGAATTTAAGCACTTCTGGTGGTCAAGCAATTGTGAATAAATTCTGGGACCTAACTAAGACCCCTGTCAGTGTTACAATGGGAAACTCAGCTTTCTCTTTAAATGTTTTCAATATATCTGCACCATCGACAATGGGCAACTATAAATTCATCCTAAATATGGGAACTCCTGCTTCTGTTCCATTCAAGGTCTCAAATGTTCCAATTATTCAGTCAATTGCCCCTCTTTTTATTGCTCCTCAAAAATCAACAACATTCTATGCGAGTGTACAGAAATTTCAGAATCCAATCTCAAACTATACCTGGGATTGGGGCGATGGATCTCAAGAAACAACCCAAGTTCCTAATGCAGCACACACATATGCAGAAGGTTCTTTTATACTGACTCTTAAAGTTACAGATTCTTCAGGCCTAGTGGGAGTAAAATCTTTTTTAATAAATTCAACAGTTACAAAAGAAGCTCTTGTTCAGATTTATCTTGGAAAAAAGCAAGCCTATCAAACCCTGGCAAATAGCTATGATTCATGGTATCTTGATTTAGTGATGAACAAAACACTTGCTAATGTCTCTCTAAATGAGGTAGCAATTCTTCTTGAGACATCAAACGATACTGTTTTGATAAAAGGAAAACTGGATTTAATAAAAATTCCAGTATCTATAAATGATACCCAAATTCTCCCTCAATCTCTCTACTATCCAAATGTAGACTCTGTAAGTTTTGATAAGTTATCTGAACTTGGTGCAGGCGACTATGATCCCTCTTACAAAGAGAGTATGCTAAATGAATTATTGCTCTGGCAGGAAAAAGTAACAACAAGACTTGGTGGCAGAGTTAAGCTTATAACTTTTGATGATTTATCAACCCAAGAGATAACTCTTCTGACCCTAAGCATGGTTCCCCCTGCTTCAGATGAAGTCTATTTTGTATATGATTTACCTGCCTCAATAAGCAAGTCCCAGATTCTTGTAAAGCAGAATATGGAATTTATTGATCTAGGGGCCTCAATAGGAACACATTTTTCAGGAACTGAAACAATAGACCTCGCTCTTCCAGTACGTCAATCTTTAGCTCAGCAGGCATTCTATGTATCGCCTTCGCTTTCAACCCTAGTTAATGGGGAACAAGAGCCAGCAACTCCCTCAAGTAGTAGTCCAAGCATTGTCTTTCCGATTATTGTTGCAGTAATTATCTTCATAGCATTGGTTGTTCTTCTTTTCTTGATTTGGAGGAGGAGATTGCCTGGCGCAAAATCAGCAGCATCAGGTTCAGAGGATATATTTGCAAATCCCTCTGATTTGATGAGCCTGGTAAGTTATATTCAGACTAGCCAACAAGAAGGAAAAGATAAAAAGATAATAGAAAAAGAGCTCTTGGATAGCGGTTGGACAAAAGCCCAGATAAAATATGCCTATGAGAACATGGGCACAGATGTTTCTGCTTTCTCAATAGAATAAATTAAAAATTAAAGAAATTTAATAGAATTATCTATATTCACTTTCTCAAAAGAAGCTGTATCTTTGTTGGGTCTTTCTTGATATCTCTGACTATTGTTGCTGGCCCGATTACAGTTATTGCATCCCTGTTTCCAGTAAGTGCAGAGGCAAATTTCTCTCTCATTGATTGGAAAACAGAAAGTCCCTTGGCTTCTGGAAGAAAGCTCACAAGCTCAATACCTCTAAACTTGGAAGATTTCCCTATCTTCTTCATAGTCTCCTCAATCAAGTCTGCTTCTTCCTCGGGTTCAAGTTTACCCTGTATCAATATAATCTTGTCTTCAGAAACAATCTCTAGAAGTTTTTTGACTCTCTTATAACTAGTTAAGTATGCTACCTCGCCAAAGGGTACAAATTGAATTGTTATGTCTTTCATCATTTTTTCTTTTTTTCTCTTTTTTGTGATTTAAGTCTTTTTGATTAATCCAAATAATGAATCATAAAAATCATCTATGCCCTTACCCTGTTTTGCAGATATTCCTACAACGCCATACTCTGGGAAAGCAGCCTCTATTTTTTTCGTGTCAGCTCCTCTCAAGTCAATCTTGTTAGCAGCTATTAAAACAGGAATCTTTCTAGCAACTAGGTTGCCGATAATTGTGACATTGACTTGGCTGTAAGGGTTTTTCGTTGAATCTAGAACAACAACAACTGCATCAACATCATCAAGCCATTGGATAGCCTCGATTACTCCCTTCGTTGCCTCCTTTGCTCTTGATTTTGCTTCTTTCATATTTAGTCCGAAATGTATGAAGTCCTCATAGTCTATCTTTGTTGCTATTCCGGGAGTATCAATTATTTTGAAAGTAGCTTCTTTGCCCTTGTGTTTAAAATTAATCTTCTCTTTGAATTGGACATTCCTTGTTTCATGAGGGATTTTTGAGACACTGCCGAGTTCTTCTCCAAGAAAATCTTGGCATATCTTGTTCGCTAGAGTAGTTTTTCCTGCGTTTGGCGGACCATAGAATCCTATTTTTACATTCTTCTTCGTCTTGAAAAATCCGGAGAATAGCTTTCTAAAAAATCCAGAAAATGATGACTTTTTATTCTCTTCTTTATGCATTTTTGTCCCTGTTTTTTTTGCCTCTGTTTAATTCAAATTAAAATTTGATTAATATTTAAACCTTGTGTATGTAAAATCTCACAAAGTTTGTCAATATTTTGCTACTGGATGTGGGTTAATATCTAAAGATAATTCTAAAAACATTTATATATCTTTTGACCTTTGAGGTAAAAGATAATATAAACGTTTAAATTAAATATAATCGGGGGATTGGGGTTTTGGGTGCATAGCACAACGTTGTCAAAACCATTTTGTCTTTGTATGATAAATAAATACCCCCTTCAACTAAAACATGCCAAATAGATGTGTTAGATGCGGGAAAATATATCAGAATGCGGCCTCAGAAATTTTAACTGGATGTACCTGTGGTTCTCATTATTTTTTCTTCTTTAAAGAAGACGATCTCAACTTACTCGAGCAGACCGATGCCTTGACAAATCAAGAGCGTGATGAAATTTTAGAAGATGTCCGGGGGATTGTCGGAGAAGAGCCAGACAAGCCGGTCATTCTAAATTTAGAATCCATAAGGATAAAAAAACCAGGGAAATTTGAGATAGACCTCGTGAGTTTGTTTAAAGGTGAGCCAGTTATCTATAAACTCGAAGATGGTAAGTATATCATAGATCTCGCTTCAACTTTTATGATGAGTAAGCACAAGGTTGGGCCTGAAAGAGTTCCGATTCCAGACCAAGAGCTTATCAAACAAGTTAAGAAGGAGCAAGAAAAACCATCAAGTGAGATTGATTTTGAAGATATCGGAGATATCACCAAGAGTGAAAAAGGAGATAAAGAGAAAAAGGGTTCTAAGGGGGAATAAGATGTCTCTGGGCAAGAGCAAAGCCAAATTCCCAAGGGCACTAAGAATAGCACTAAGCGGGATAGGAGATATTAGGTATCACTATCATGAATTATTGAATATTCCCGAAAAAGAGTTCTCAGAACATATCACGCAGATTGCCCAAGTTCTTTCAAAAAATGAAATTCTTCTGACTCCAAGTAAGGGCGTATGTTTGGAAATAGCAAAAAAATACAAACAATTTAATGGAAAGAAGATTTATGCTGTTGCTCCAATGGATGATAAAATCTTTGGCATAAAACATTTCAAGGAAAATCTGAATATAGATGTTAATGGCAAAAAACTCTTCGATGAAACTCTTAACACAGATACTTGGTACAAGCAACACTTCGCCTTTGGTTTGTTCGGAGATGTCATGCTTGTGCTTGGTGCAAGCCTCGGAACCTTCTATGAGCTTTCCTCTGCTTTTTATGTTTACAAGATAATCTCTGGAAATAAGCCAGGACTTAATGTCCTGAAAGAGAAAATTCACAAAGATATTGTTGCAGGAGACAGATTTCCTTTTACATTAATTATTTACAAGCCATTCATTAAGCAAGAGCTTCCTTTTGAGCTCAAAGAGTACATAAAAAAGAGCGGTGGCCAAATATTTTATGCAAACGATGCAAAAGAATTAAAAGATATTCTCGAGAAATTAGAAAATTTATAAGAATCAACCCATGTAATCCAAGCTCTTCTGGACCTGCAAGTCTTTGGCTTCGCTGACCTTGCCCATTAAATCTTTCAATCTAACCTCCATTTCCTTTGCCTTGTTCAACAAAGGATCTGTGTCAAGTTTTAGATTAAGATACTTATCTAGAGAATCAACTAGTTTTGCAGCAGCTTTATTATCTGGCATCTGTGAATGAGCCTCAACAAATAAACAAGCTAAAGGTGTTGAAGATTTCATTAATAGTGCGCCTGTAACTCCCATTATTATTCCTTCATCTAATGGAAGAATTTTCAATTTATTCATTCTTTCACTACAGCTCTTTGTCTTTGAAAAGAAGAATATTTTTGGTTCCTTGCCCGTTATTTGTGAATTGACTCCCTCTAAACCGATTATTTCTTTTATCTTCAATTGTTTTGCAAGTTCATTAACAGTATCTGCAATCTCCCACTCCAAGCCATCAACAGGAGTCACAGCCTGCACTATGACAAGATTATTTTTTTTATCATAGAATATTCCTAAAGGATTGATTACTTGTCCCTTGTGTATTGCTGCAATTGGCTGTATTTTGTTAGAACTTATCATACCAATTTGCTTCGCATTAAGATGTTTTATCAAGAATTCGGTTGCAATAGTTGATACAAAACCAAAACCAGGGAATCCCTCAATCATCGTAGGTCTTCCAGTTATCTTTTCAAACAATTCTATTTTAAGCATTTTTCACCTTTTTGATATAGAATATATGCGTTCGTCTTTTTAAATCTTTCTTAGATAATTTTTTAAATCTCCCTTGCATTCATTATTTATGGATTTTGAACAAAAGATAAAAGAGGCAGTTGCAAAAACGAGTGGCATGAATATTAAAGAGATTATTCTTGAAAAGCCAAAAGAAGGAGAGAACTTCGGAGATTATGCTTTTCCTTGTTTTCCTCTTGCAAGAACCTATAAAAAGAACCCGGTAGAAATAGCAAAAGACATTAAAAATAAACTAGATAAACTGAAAATAAAAGAAATAGAGAAAATTGAGCCAGTCAATGGCTATCTTAATTTCTTCATAAATAAAGAAGTCCTTATTGAAACCTTGCTTGATGATATTCAGAAGCCTATCAAATTCAAAGATAGGGAGACAGTTCTCGTCGAGAGTCCTGGTCCCAATACAAACAAACCCCTGCATGTGGGTCATATAAGAAATTTGTTCATTGGAGACTCTATAGCAAGAATATTTGCCTTTACTGAGAATAAAGTAAAGAGGGTAGATGTTGTTAATGACCGAGGAATTCATATTTGCAAGTCAATGCTAGCCTATCAAAAGTGGGGCAAGAACTCTACTCCCGAAAAAGCAAAAAAGAAGTCAGACCATTTTGTCGGCGATTACTATGTTTTATTCTCTAAAAAAGCTCGTGAAAATCCAAATCTTGAGATAGAGGCCCAGGAAATGCTAAAAAAATGGGAAGCAGGAGACAAACAAGTTCTTGCTTTGTGGAAAAAGATGAACAAGTGGGCTCTTGACGGTATGCAAGAGACATATAGGCTACTTAACTTTGCTCACGATAAGCAATACTTTGAGTCCCAAACATACAAGAAGGGCAAGGAGATAGTACTCGAAGGTGTTAAGAAGGGATTGTTCAAAAAAAATGATGATGGCTCAGTATCAATAGACCTGGGAGAACTTGGAGAAAAAACTCTTTTGAGAGCAGACGGCACAACAGTCTACATAACTCAGGACTTGTATATGATTGAAGCAAGATATGGGGATTATAAGTTTGATAAGATGTTCTATATTGTAGCTTCTGAGCAGAACTTTCATTTTCAGGTTCTTTTCAAGCTTCTAGAGATTCTTGGGAAGAAATGGGCAAAGAATTGTTTTCATATAAGTTATGGAATGGTTAACTTGCCCTCAGGAAAGATAAAATCGAGAGAGGGCACAACAGCCGATGCAGATGACCTTATTCAAGAGCTAAGAGAAGATGCAAAATCAGAACTAAAAAAAAGGTACAAACTCTCCGAGAAGGAGCTTAATTCAAGATCCCGGGCAATAGCCCTAGCAGCAATAAAATTTGCACTATTGAAAGTTGATATAAAGAAAGATATGACCTTCAACAAACAAGAAGCACTTGATTTCGAAGGTTTTTCAGGCCCCTATCTGCAGTATAGTTATGCTCGGGCCTCCAGCATCCTGAAAAAAGTTAAGCTAAAAAAGGTAAAATCAAAAGCCTCTTTTTCAAATCTAGAACAAATAGAGGTTTCACTTGTCAAGAAGCTTTCAGAATTCCCGAATGTTCTTGAGAGAGCAAAAAAAGAAATCAAACCAGACCTAATAGCCCTGTATTCCTATGAGCTTGCACAGCTTTTCAACAATTTCTATCATAATTGTCCAGTCATGCAAGTTGAAGATGAAAGGATAAAGTCAAGAAGAATTGAAATTGTTCGGGAATTCAAGAATATACTCTCAATCTGTTTGAATTTGATTGGCATCGAAGTTCTTGAGGAAATGTGACTAAAACTTTCTTTCTAATTCTCTAATATGTTTTGGCAGATGAAGTCTTCTTACTGCAACGTCTAAGGGTAAAGGCAAATGTAAGTGGGGCTCTTGAGCAGTAATACCGAGACATTTCCAAGCCGGACGTATACCCAAGGTACTCCTAAGATGTTGGTATTCAAATCCTTCATTAGATCTTCCCTCAAATCTTTTAGGCGGAACATTGCAATAAAGAAGCCGAGGGATAGTGTTAGGAATTCCCTCTAAAAGAGGTGAGGCTCTTCCATCTTTTTTCATTTGTTTTAATTCTGTTATGTCTGAATCAGATTCTAGTATGTATGAAGGAATTTCATCCCTAGTGAGGGCAAGAGCAATTGCTTCTATTTCATTATCAACTAAATAGTATTTTCCTCTAGTATGATTGTCAAGAAGTGTGACGACTCTTCTAAAAAGCCCAAACAGCCTTCTTGCTTTTACTGCATCAATTTTAAGAAGATCTTGTTTAGACTCGATACAAGCCGTAGCAAACTCGAATCTTTCATCTCTAACTGCTTGTGTGGGTTGGGCAACAATAGCGCATAATCTTGTTTCATTTTTTCTTGGAAGACTTACAGCAGCGGAGTATACCCAAGTCAGATAATTGTTAAATTCGACCCTCTGGGTTTGATTAGTATATGCTCCTTCCTTTCTAAGATGTTGATATGGAAAGAATAAGTGAACTAAAATGTCAGAAGGCTTAAGTAAGATATGTTTCATCTAATAGGCAGTCTTTTGTATTTTTAAAGAATATTGTTCTCTAGCATAATTATTTAAAAACGCCACTAGATTTCTATTTTATGAGCAATACAAACAATCTTATCTATATTGAAACATACGGATGCTCGGCAAATCTGAATAATGCCGAGATTATGAAAGGCCTGCTTTTAAGTCATGGTTTCACCGTTGTTGAAACAGAATCTCTCGCAGACATAATAATTCTCAATACTTGCGTTGTTAAAGAGCCCACAATCAAAAAAATAGAAGATAGAATAAAAAGTCTTATAGAAAAAAATAAAAAACTCGTAATAACTGGTTGTATGCCCGAAGTTTTAGAAAAAAAACTGAATAAACTCTGTCCCAGAGCCACTCTTGTTGGAATAAATCATATAAAAGAGATTCCAAGCGCAATCAAGAAGTTAATTGAAGGGGAGCAAGTCAAGATTCTTGAGAAAAACAATGAAATTAAACTTTGTACGCCAAAGACCCGGCAAAAGAGTGTAGTCGGAATAACACAGATAGCACAGGGCTGCCTTGGTTCCTGTGCTTATTGTTATACGCGATTTGCAAAGGGCTCTCTCTTTTCATATCCCGAAGATAAAATTCTAAAGAATATTGGGCAAGATCTTTCAGCAGGCTGCAAAGAGATATGGCTCACGAGCCAGGACAATTCCGCATATGGTCTTGATTTTTTAGATAAAGATGTAAGTGTAAATAACAAAACAAGCTTTGGTGCTGCAGCACAAGACGACAAAGCCAAAAATGTGAACTTACCAATTCTTATCAATTCCATAACCTCTCTTCCGCATAGATTTTTCCTCAGGATCGGGATGATGAATCCAGAACATATCTCCCATTTTCTAGACGAGCAAATAGAATCCTATAAAGATGAAAAAGTTTTCAAATTCTTACATCTCTCACTTCAGTCTGGTTCAGATAAAATTCTCAACACAATGAATCGAAAGTATTCAGTCAAGGATTTTTTAGAGATTGTAAATAGATTTACTGGAGAATTTCCAGATATCACAATTTCAACAGATATAATTGTTGGATTTCCTGGAGAGACAGATGAAGATTTTCAAAAAACACTAGAAGTAATAAAAAAAGTTAAGCCCGATGTCCTGAACATAAGCAGATTCTGGCCTATGGAGAAGACAGAAGCAAAGAAGATGTCAAATCAAATCTCCCCCGAGATAAAGAGAAAAAGAGCAACAGAAATTATGAATCTGCATGCCAAGATTGCACTTGAAAACAAAAAACCCCTAATTGGTAAGGAATACAAGGTCCTTGTAGATGAAAACGGTTTCCAAGACACCTGGATTGCAAGAAATGCGTCTTACAAGATGATTATCCTGAGAAGTAAAGAAAACTTGCTTGGTAAGTTTCTCAAAGTCAGGATAAAAGAAGCTAAGCCACACTATCTAATCGGGGAAGTTATCTAATCTTCCATCTCTGCAAGAAACTTATAACCCTCGACTAAAAAGTCTGCTTTTAGAATCTCAAAAATCTGTCTTCTGTCTTCTTTTTCTTGTTTAACATATTCAAGAACAGTTCGTGTAACATAAAAACAAGGTTTTTTTCCTTCCTTATACAATTTCAATTCTCTTACCCAGGGGCATTTTTTTAGTAATTTATCCCTTCTTTCTCGATAATACTTGTTTTTAGTCATTCTTTCTTCATTTCTTCCATTAGAACGATCAAAGATTCTCACTCTACCTTGATTGTGGTTGTGTCTAATATTTTGTATCCAGTTATCAATTGAATTAGCCATCTTTTAATTAACTATTTGACTTTAAAAAACTTTCAATCCTAAAAAATGTGCAAGAAAAGTATAATTTTTAGCCAGATCTTCAACAGCTAGCTGTAAAGACTCCCCCCCTCCATGCCCTGATTTTTCTCCTTTTACATCTAACAAGATTGGTCCGCCCGAAGTAATGTAATTTTGAAGTGCAGCCCCCATTTTCATTCCATGAGATAGGTTCACCATATCATCCCCTGATGCAACACGAATAAATACAGCAGGGCATCTTTTTCCTTCTATTCTTTGAGCATTATGGTAAGGAGAGATACGTAATAAGTAACTTATATCTGCAGTTCTAGGATCTCCGTATTCTTTAGTCCATAATTCTCCAGAGGGAGTGATATTGGGCCTAGCCAGGTCTGTAAAAGGGAATTCTGAAACAACTGCAGAAAATAAACCCTCTGGTTCTTTAACTAAGGCTGCGCAGGTTAGCAAACCTCCATCACTCTCGCCTGTAATTCCTAGACGTCCACATTTAGTATACTTTCTTGCTATATATCCTTCTTCTCCTGTTTTCCGGCTATCTCTTAATCCTTGTAAAGCTCTTGCGCATAAACTAAAATCCTTAACTGCATTCGGTTTTTTATCTCGTTTTGCTTCATTATGCCATTTTTCTCCAAATTCACTTCCTCCGCGAATATTTGCGCTGACAAAAATTCCGCCACGCTCTAACCATAATAATCTAGATTTTGCAAAGTTCGGATAAATAGTAGAACCAAATCCACCATATGCATAAAGAATAGTAGCATTATTTCCATCTATTGGCGCATCTTTTCCTCTAACAACATACATCGGAATTTCAGGTTCATCAAATTCTTCATCACGTCTTCTGTCTGGTTTAGCCCATATTTGTTCCACACAGAACTTATTAGGATCAAGACCTTCTCCATCTTTTAAAACTTGCTCTAATTTTAATCCATTAACCTGATAGGCAGTAAGTGGGTCTAAAAAAGATTGGGAGATTAAGACTGGATTATCTTCATTTCCACTGATAAATTCAGTATTTCTAAATTCTCCTAACTCTATTTCTCTCTCTCCTTTTTCGTCTAAAACAAAAACCCTATCACTAACATCAATTCTCCTAGTAACATATTTTAAATTTCCCACTGCCCTAAAACCAGTCAGAATGCCATTTCCTCCTTCTACAACCGTTTCTAGATCTTTTAATTTTGGAGTTGTTCCATCTAATTTAATTCTTCCGATCATAGAATTTGGTGCTTTATAATCTGTTTGAACATATAAATAGTCTCCAATAAAATCAGCACCAAATCTCGCTCTTTCTCCACCAGTTATTGATTCTGGTTTTGCTTCTGGTTTTGACAGATCTAGATATAATAACTCTGTATTTGAGTAATCAATCATTCTATGTACTATTACTTTTTTACCATCAAAAGAAACACTAGTTACCCAAACCCAGGAACCATCAGGAGTTTTGTCATCATAAACTAATTTGTCTTCTTTTGGGTCTTCTCCAATTCTATGAAAATGAGGTCGCGGCACTGATTGATTAGGGATAATTCCTGAAATAAGTTTTGAATAAAAAAATCCACTGCAATCTGGCATCCAGACAGGGTTTGAGTAAAAGGTATTTGGGATACTTGCTAAGACTTTACCTGTTAAAACATCTAAAGCTTGTAACTCAACATAAGCACTTCCATTTCTTGAAAGTTCATAAAGAACAGCTTTTCCATCTGGGCTGGGGCTAATTCTTGCAATACTTGTTTCTCCTCTCAATTCTGGTTTATTTAGGTCAAGCAGAAGCGTCTCCTGTTTAGTTTGCAAGTTCATGGCATATAGAGAATATTGCCCTTCTCCAATTTTTCTTTTAGCATAAAAAAGAGTATCCTTTCTTGAATGAACATTTCCAAAACCCTTGCATTTAGCTTGTATAGCTTCACGATTTACTAATTCCTCTAGCCTTCCTTGAATTCTTTCTCTTTCAGGAATTAATTTAAAAACTTCCTTCGTAAGCTCATGCTGTGCATCAACCCATGATTTTCTTTCATCACTATCTTGTTCTAACCAAGCATAAGGGTCTTGTAAATCAGATCTTCTTGTTTCAGGGTATATAATTGCCATTTTATAAGTAAATTATAAGGCAAAAATCATTTATAAACCTTATTATTTTCACTACTAGATAGTTAGTATAAATACTACCTAAAAGGGAGATAATTCCACTATACCCCCCAATAAAGCCCAAGAAATAAATTCTTAAACCCCTTTCACATTTTTAGTGTATGAAAATCAAAGAACAAAAGCCAGGGAAGCCAAAATATGTGAGGATATGCCCCAAATGTGGCTCTTTAGATATTGAGATACTGAATGTTACAAAGCAGTATACCTTTGCCTTCGGTCTTCCTACAGTATACAAATGTCGCTCGTGCGGCTTTTCAAGTCATGTATTTCCAGAAGTAAGTACAGAGGAATTAAAGAAAGTAAAACCCTTAAATAAAAAATAAACCGAGTATAAAATGTACGAGATTAAACCCGCATTTCAAGAGTATCTGAACAAGCTCTTGCCCGATTCTGAAGATATGAAAGCATTTTTTGAATTCTGCAAGAAACAAACCAGGATAATAATCAGATGTAACACTCTAAAAATATCTCCGCAAGCTCTAAAAAAAAGGCTTGAAGACCGAGGTTGGAAAATTTCTCAAGTACCGGGTTTTCCAGAAGCGTTTGTCATCGAATCAAAACTAGGTCCTGGCGAGTTAGGAAGATCTATTGAGCATCAGACCGGCCTGTATTATGTTCAGGAACTCTCAAGCATGATGTCTGCACTTGCTCTAGATCCTCAAGAACACGAATCAGTTCTAGATCTATGTGCCTCTCCTGGTTCAAAGACAACACAGATGGCTATGATGATGAAAAATACTGGCTTTCTGCTTGCGAATGATGTCAAGATAGACCGGATAAGGGCCCTAAGTTCAAATCTTGAGAGATGCGGCTGCATGAATGTCGTAATTTCAAGAATGGACGGAGTAAGATTATGTGAAGATTTGGCATCAAGAAAAATTTTATTTGATAAAGTACTTGTTGATGCTCCTTGCTCCGGAGAGGGAATAATTAGAAGTGACCCAAAAGTATGGACAATGTACAATCCAGACATGATTCGGGGGATTTCGGCCCTACAAAAAAAACTTGTTGCCAGTGCATTAAAATGTCTAAAGCCAAATGGGATATTGGTGTACTCCACCTGCACATTCGAACCAGAAGAAGATGAAAAAGTTATTCAATTTGCACTAGAAAAGTTAAATGTCGGGCTTGAGGAATTTGATTTACCCCTAAAAACAAGAAAAGGCTTAAAAACTTGGCAAGATAAAGAATTTTCTCCAGATCTAACTAAATGCAAGCGAGTTTTTCCACAGGATAACGATACCGAAGGATTTTTTGTGGCAAAATTAAGAAAATTATAAACAAAAATAAAATGAATTCAAACGAAGTAAGATACATTGTCAGGACAATTGAGTCATGGTCAACGAAAACAGGTAAATTCCGTTCTTTTCAATATGATGATTCTTTTACCTCGGAGCAATCTGCAAGAGAATGCTTATTTCATCAGACCAGGGGTCGTGAAACTCTCTATCCGGCAATAAGGAGAAGAGATCTTTTTAGGGTGGAAGAGGGTCAAGAGGTATATGTGGGTTGCATACATAGTCGGCACTATGATAGGGAATTTGCAGCTAAAGGGAACAGGAGAAAAAGATGAAAATTGAAATACTATCTAAAAGAGAAAAAGAGAAGATTGATGATTTTCTCAGTGAGACATATGGAACAAAATTTCCAAGATCTCAATTTATTCAGCCATCAAGAGAGAGATTAAGGATTTTTTCAGGTGATTTGTCAGAGCGCGAGCTAATGATCTTGATGAATACAATAAGAATCGAGACAATCGGATTATATTTTGCTTTTGTAAAGAAAAGTGATAAAGAAAATGAGAAAAATCAAGACTTCAGGTTGAGCTTTGATTCATCATTCATATTTAAGGAAGCAAAGAAGAATGTCCTTGACCTGAATGAAGAACAGATGAGAACCTGGATTTCAGGCCAGGATGTAGATACCTCTGGAATGAAGGATATAATTCAAGAGATGAACTTTTCTTATCCTTTTATTCTATTAAAATACAAAAACGAGATAATCGGCTGTGGCAAGCTCACCCAAGAGAAAATTCTGAACTTTGTTCCAAAGGAAAGAAGAATAAAGCATTTTTAGGTTATTCAAGAGGGATATTGATTGGTTAAGCTAAGAAAAGAATAAGGAACAAGATAGCCAGCCATAAGAAAGCAGCTATAAATATCATCCACTGCCAGAATGGAAAGTTCTTTCTTAGTGGCTTTTTAGGCAGATCATACCATACCGGGTCTTTGTATTTCATAGATCCTATTACAAAGATAACTGTTATAAGAAGGAAGAAGTCGAATACAACCATTATCCAATTAGGAATCATTTTAGATATTACAAGAGGATAGGCTAAGAAAAGACTACTTACCAAGTATCCTCCAAAGACAATAACTGCAAGAGTGTCGTGCAATTTTCTTCCCTTATAGAGAACTCCAATGAATATATTTGCAATGCACCCTATAAAAAGAAATCCTGCGCCAAGAAAAGTCAGTATATTTTTAGGTAGATTAGTGTATAAAAAATAAGCCATAAGCATATTAAGCACGCCCATAAAACTCAAGATTGGATTGAAGATCTTATTGCCCAATCTTCCTTTTTCTCCTAAGCTACTCACTGTTCTCCTAAAAAATGGCCTTTTAGAAAAATCACCACTAGCAATATACATCAAGACAATAAATGAAAGTATGGTCACTAGATAAACAATCGCGAACCAAGTTGGAATTAACATTTTTATTCATGACCTCCTAAATCATAACAAGATAAACTAAAAATAACCAGAGAATCATATAGATAACAAACATCCACTCCCAAAAGCAGATGTTTTTTATAATCGGATTTCTCACATTACTTAGAACATAGGGCCAAGATTTCAAAGATGCAATAAAGAAAAATATAAACATAACTAGGCTGAGAAGAGTAAAGGGCATAATCCAGAATAGCTTTGATATTATGAAAGGATAAACTAACATCAGTGATCCAAGCATGTACTCAAAGAACATGATTCCCGCAAGAAGATCGTGTTTATCACCCTTCTTACCGTCTTCTTCTGGAACAAATCCGAGTATAATACCAAAAATACTGGAAATGGCGAAGAAAATCAGGCCAATCAGGCTATAAATGTTAAATGCAAAGTGTTGATTGAAGTAGACAAATAAAAAATAGATTATGGCCAAATTTATTATTGAGTAAAATACTATGGCCCTATTATAGATTTTGCAGCTTAGGGTATTTTTTCTCCCCAAATCACTTACAATCCTGGTGAATATCGAATACTTTTTATAACGGCTTATGGAAAAGAATAACATAAAAAGGAATATTGCAACAGCGACAGGATAAAATATGACAAACCATAAAGGAACCATATTAATTATTCAAATTATAATATATAAAGCTTCTTACATAATTTTATAAATAGTTTATACTATTGCCGGAATGGCAAGGGGAGTTCAAGTCTATGTTGTTAAGAATGCACCTGGAAGACGAAGTTTAGGTTTATCTCAAGCCTTAAGGCACCTATCTAGAGAAGGACTATTATGCCCAAAAGATAGTATTCCAATACAACTGAAGACAATAAATGACCGGAGAAGTCTTACTGGTTCAATTGCAGACGATGAGCTTTTTTGCCATGTCACAGAAGATGAGCTTTTAGCTGAATTAGGAAATTTTAAATATGATCCGTCAAAAAAACCACTTTTCCTAAATAATTCTGGTCTCAATCATCATCTCACTTATGGTCTTTTAAAAAGAGTTGCAGAATCCTATAGGGGACCATTCGGAGTTTTAGTTTTTGATGCACATAGTGATGGGGTTGGTAGCCCAGTTGAGCCAAAAGAACAAAATGCAAAACCTAGAAAATTATGGGGAGGAGAATTCTGGGCCCAGGCATTAAGAGATATTCCTAAATTTCATATTGTCATTTATCCAGATGAAGATCATGGGAGAGTTATGGGTCATTCAAGACACATACTCGAACCCTATGAGGCCCCCATAGACCGAGATTCGCAACTTGCTCCCACAATTCTGGCTACACTAAACGGTCGGAGTGCTAGGGGTGTCAAAGGATTATACCTTTCAATAGATTTAGATTGCTTAGGAAGGAGATATATTCAAACCGATTATCCTGTAGAAGATGGGACTACTCCGGAATTTTTAATAGAGACCATAGAAAAGGTTGCATCAAAATTTCCTATTATTGGTGCAGATATTTGTGGTCTAAGCAGAAAAGGTGTAAACAAAATGTCTCTTCAGACATTTGCGAGAATTTATCAATCTTTAGAAGGAATCTTAGCAGCCTAATGTTTTATAAATAAACAAATCTTCTAATAAAAAGAATAAAATGAAACCCGAAGAACTAGAAAAGTGGAGAAAAGCAGGAAAGATAGGTTCAGAAGCAATGGAGTATGCAAAATCAATCATAAAGCCTGGAATGAAACTTCTTGAGATAGCAGAGAAAGTAGAGGCCTTTGTTGAGAAAAAAGGAGCTAAATTTGCTTTCCCAATCAATCTATCAATAAATGAAATTGCCGCCCATAGTTCTCCCCTATCAAATGATGAAGACCTTGCTCATGGCTTGTTAAAAGTAGATTTAGGAATCTCGGTTGATGGATATATATCTGATTTAGCATGTTCAATTGACCTAACAGAAACCAAAGAACATAAGAAACTAATTGAGGCGAGCCAAAAAGCACTTGATGAAGCTCTAAGAATTATTAAGCCGGGTATTGAAATTCGTGAAATAGGGAAAGTCATTCAAAAAACAATCTCTTCCTATGGCTATGCACCAATCGTAAACCTCTCGGGCCACGAACTAAAGCAATACATGCTTCATGCAGGTCTGACAATTCCTAATTATGATAATCAATCAGATACCAAATTAAAAGAAGGCCAAGTTCTAGCAATTGAGCCATTCGCAACAACCGGCCAGGGCATGGTTCAGGATGGAAAACCTTCTGGGATCTATAAATTTGAAGTTAAACACCTAGTCAGGGATAATGACTCAAGAAAAATTCTTGATTTCATAGAAGAAGAATACAAAGAGCTTCCCTTTACCTCAAGATGGCTTGTAAAAAAATTCGGTTCAAAATCACTTTTCGCCCTCAGGCTTCTAGAGAAGGCAAATGCACTTCATCATTTCATGCAGCTCATAGAAAAGACCAAGATGCCTGTCTCACAAGCAGAAGCAACAATCTTGGTTACAAAAGATGGCTGTGAAGTTTTGGCGAAGTAAACTTCTAAAATATCTCGAACTCAAGTACATTTGCTCTAGAATCATACGCTCTAATATTCTCAACATTATAGGGATAATTGATTATTAGATGGATTACACCCCTCTTGCCGAAAGATTGCAAATCAATAGAAGAAGGTCCAGAGTAGGGTGAAGGATGACTATGTACCGAGCCGATTGCGCCAGAAGATGCTGGCAGAACTGCCCTCATATAAGTAGATTGCCTGTTTGCACTGAAAGGCTGATAAATTAATCCATCAATTATTAGCACTTTATCTTTCACACTGCCCGTAAGAAATGCAATAAATTCATTTGGATAACTAGTCCGTGCAAAATTCATGATATCCACAATAGTTTCTTTCTTAATTCGTATTCTTTCATACTTATACTTATCAAGAGAAAATAGCTTTTCAAAGAATCTTCCAAGTTTTGATGTCATCAATTTCTTGATTACTCAAGATTAATAAACTTTTTTAATGAATAAAAAAGGCGAGAATTAAGAATTATGCCTTAATATTCAAGATATTCTTGTTTTGAAGTAGTGCTGATCCGATGCCTTTACCTATCCAAAAAGATACCTGGCTCTGAACTCCGGAGAGCCTTATAAGGATGCTATTCTGTCCGCCATATTCCCGGATTTTAACCTTGGTGTTTAATTCTTTTTCAAGATATTTTACCGCATCTTCTTTTATACCGAGTTCATCAACTAATCCTAGATCTTTAGCTTCTGTACCAAGGTAGAACATTCCTGTAGAAATCTCTTTAATAGTATCGCTTGATAGGTTTCTACTCTGGGATACTTGATTAAGGAACAGCAAATGAATCATGTTAACTTTATTCTGAAGAATTGCTCTCTCTTTATCTCCAAGCTCCCTATAGGGACTCATTGTATCTTTATACATCCCTCCATTAAGTTGCTCGTAGGTTATATTAAACCGGTCTAATAGTCCAGAGAATTCAAGATAAGAAGCTAAAACACCCACTGAACCAGTTATCGCCATGGGGTGAGCAATAACATGGTCGCATGCACTTGCAATCCAGTAAGCTCCTGATGCGCCTGATTCTCTTATCAATGCAACTGTTTTCTTTCCAGAGGCTCTTGCTTTGTATACTGCATAGGCAATCTCTGAAGAGCCAACCGCTGAACCGCCAGGAGAATTGATTTCAAAAATAATTGCTTTAATTTTATCATTCTTTGAGATTTCTTCAATCTGACTATTTACATCATCTGAAAATACATATCCGGGCTGATATCCCCCAGACGTCCCTGATAAGATTTCTCCATCAATATGTATCAGAGCAACATTTGCTCCAGCCGTGCTTGGTTTTTGATTCAATAGAATTACTGTTGTCAGAAAGAATATCGCCAATAGCACAGATAATACCGCGATTATGGTTTTTGTTTTCTTACTATCTTGATCTTTAAGACATTTCTCATTATTGATTTGTTTCATCTTCACACTCTTTTTATATGGGCTATAAGGTATCGGGGTTTTTAAAGTTTTTATCTTGGATTAATGGTCTTTGGAGAGGGTATTCATTTTAGATTGGATCTTCTTTCATATTTTGGGGTCTCAATTAATTGAATAAGATCTTCATCTCTCCAACTTTTCGGTTCAATCAGCTCCAAAATATTCAATAGCAGCAATAAAACGAAAAAGATTAGTAGGACCGCGGGGATGATTATCCAAGTTAGCGGGAGATCTCCATATACCAAGATAATACCTATGCAAGCTAAGAAATTCATGAATAATCCCGAAGAGACTCCAAAAGAGAATTTTTCAGGAATTAGATGAAAAAAATTCAAAAAGAAGAGCAATGCTGCTTCTAGAATGATGAACATGGCAATTAAAAACCTAACTGGATCTATCTCCGAGCCGATTAGGTTTAGGCCATCCATGGGTGAACTAATTAAAAGCTTGTTTGAGAATAAGAAAGAAAGAAGATTCATACCCACAAAGAATAATACCAATGAGTTGCCTACGGCAGAATTCCAGCCAAGTTTCTCTCTTTTATAGTGCCCAAAATAGATTTCTAGGGCAAACATTCCAACAACCAGGGGGACTAGTGTCCAGAGCATATTCGGATTTTCAATTGGCTCTGAAACAATTTTTATTGATTCTTGAAGAATTAGCAAAAGTGCATTTAACAGTTTCTGTAAAAACAATATAGCAAAAAACATTTTAACCTCTTTAATTTAACCTCTTTAATAATGCAAGAAAACTAAATTTATAAAATTAACCTATTTGATTCTATACGCAATAAAACTTAAAAGGTTAGCAAGAAATCTGTCTGTTTTAACTGACAGATGAATTGCGTCT
>CAYZTH010000002.1:0-36846 GCA_964481435.1 Candidatus Woesearchaeota archaeon | reverse complement strand
TTTCTTTAACCCAATTAGCATCTGCAGAAGATATCGGCTGGTGTGCAAATATAACCTCCCCCGGAATTTACACTTTGAATACTAGCATTAATTCAGCAGGAACTTGCTTTAATGTAACTGGGGCAGATGTAATTATTGACTGCAACAGTTTTACAATTAATTATGCCTCTTCCGCTACAGGTCATGGGGTTTATTCTAATTCAACAAACACAACCGTGAAAAACTGCAATATAAACACAAGTGTTCCACACACAAGTACCGGAGGAATCTATTTTAAAAATGCAAGCAATGGAACAGTTTTTAATAACAATATCACTTCTATTGGAGTTAACTGGGGAATCAGTCTAGGGTATGGCACGAATAACACTAATGTTTCTTATAATAATATAACTACTAAAGATGGTTACGGAGTAATCGTGGATTATAACTGCAGTAATAATTTTATCTCTTATAGCACGATTCATGCTACTGGAAGTGCAGCCAATAGTTATGGGGTTCTTATGCAACGGGGTTCAAATAATAATGATATTTTTGGAAATAATATTACTGTTGATGGAACATCAGCAAATAGCATAGGCATAGAGTTATGGACAAGAGATATAGACGGCTACCCTCCCCTATATAATGACTCTGTTTTTGATAATAATGTGTACTCGGCTCAAACCGGAATTGATTTATATATGGTTGACAGATGCAGCGCATATAATAATAATGTCACGGCGGTTCAGACAGGCATACATCTTCAAGCATTAAGTTCAAACAGCAGTATTCATAATAATAATATTACTGCTGCTTCCGAGGGTTGGTACTACGGCGTTTATATTGATTATTCTGCAGGTAATTTAAGTGTTATTAATAATAACATCCTGGTTACTGGAGATTATAGCACAGGTATTTATTTAGAATATAACAGACAGACCGATAATCCAAGTGGGGCGATTTCCCATGTCAATAATAATAATATAACAATGGAAGGATTAGGTGACTCCAGTGGGTGGGGAGGTTATGGAATTTATTTTTACAGAACTACTTTCTTCAATGTTTCTAGTAATAACATAAATACTAGTGGATTAGATAGTTGGGCTGTTTATTTTGCTGGCTCAAGTAGTGATCCTTCGAGCAACAACACTTTTAACAATAACGTACTAAATGCCCAAAATGCAAAGGACATTGTGCTAGGCGATTACAGCCACGATAATATCTTCATGAACGAGACAATCGGCGAGTACTTCCCGACTAAGATAAGTTATACTTACTCAGGTAACTTTGAAATAGATGGCGTTGAAATTCCTCCAAGCGACCCTGTAGATTATTCGAATATTTCAAAATATGTCAATGTAACAAACTTGACAGGAAGCAACTGGCTTTTCCTTAATATCTCCTATTCTGCAGAGGATATTCCCGTAGGAAAAAATGAAAGCTTGATGGTTATGCTAGACTATAATTCAACAGACTGGAAGAATGTC
Source organism: Candidatus Woesearchaeota archaeon (assembly GCA_964481435.1). Taxonomy (GTDB): domain Archaea; phylum Nanobdellota; class Nanobdellia; order Pacearchaeales; family UBA284; genus JAPLYB01. Next base: position 35,380 of record CAYZTH010000002.1, on the reverse strand, counting down.
AGTTACAGCTTAGTTGATATAGAGAATAAAACTATCTCTGGAAATGCGACGAGCTTCAGCATACTTGTTCCGCTAGTGACTGCCTCAGCAGGAGGGGGAGATTCAACAAATCCAGTCGCAGCCCAGGGGGCCAATCCTGCAGATAGTTACAATTCAACAAGTTCTTCAGTCACATTTGATATGAAATGTTATGACAATGTTGCTGTTTCCATGATTCAGCTCTGGACAAACACGACCGGAACATGGGGAGCGAACTATACCAATGATTCATACACAAATGATACCTGGCTGAACATAACTGTTCCTGGAATTTCTGATGCACAGAACTATAAGTGGGCGGTTTGGTGTAATGATACTGCTAGCCAGACAAACATAACTGAAAATAGGACATTCAACATAAATTATGTCGCTCCAACAATCCTTTGGGACGGCGGAGGAGATGTAACTCTAAAGAATAATACCAATGTGACTAATCAAACAAATCCAGTGACTCCATCAAATGAAACAAATCAAACCAAAGAAAATGCCGGGGCACAGGTTGGGGGATCTTCATGTGGCGATAATCGGTGTGACGTAGACGAAACAAGCAAAACCTGCTGTAAAGACTGTAGATGTAGTCCAAATTCAAAGATTCTGGGTATTTTGGTTATCAGTTATGATTGCACAGATAACGGTTGCATGGGAAGATTCAATTGGCGGAGTTTATTATACCTGATTATCTTGATTGCAATAATCCTGATTATACTCCCTTTCGTATATAATCCACTCAAGAGATTGACTCTTGAAAAAGTAGTCCAGAGAATAACCAATTTTGTCTCCCTTAAGAAGAAACAAGAGGACATATTGGGCGATATAAAGACTAAAAATAGACAAGACCCTAGTGATGCATTTTATAATATTCAGAAGTTTAATAATAAAATAAGAAAGAATTCTGGCTGGGGAATAAAATTATGCCTGAATAGAAGAACAAGATTAAGAGATAGGGTAAAGATAAGTCCTGGGATGATTGGGAAGATGATAGACAAAAAGAAGATACCTTATTCTCAAGCAGGTAAAATAAAGAGTCTCGACTCAGATAGAATGAGGGCCTTGGATGAGATGGCGGACTGGTTTGGAAAATACAAAAAGCTAGTTGAAAAAGAAAAGATTTTGATGAAGTCTGAAAATTACAAGAACTTAGGACATTCAGCAATCAGGATGGAAATAAAGAACAAGATAAACTCCGTTCAAGCTATATTTGAAGAAGAAACTAATATTGCCCGTAAATTGAAAGGTAATCTAGACCGGTTGCACAAGGATGAAGATGGAATCCTAGATATTCTGCATCACAAAGAACAGGATAAAGTTAAAAAGTTGATAAAGAACAGATGAATTTTTTCTAGAAAGCATTAAAAACTCATTTTTCTAAGAGATGTTGGTGATAAAAATGGGGGATTTATCTTTATTAAAATACTGTATTTTTTGCAAATCAAAGTGCTGTAAAGCAGGAAAATTCTTTGGGTCCCCAATACTAGATTACAAAGAAGCAAAGAAGATTGGGGCCTATGTAAAAGAAATCAAATTGAAATCAGGAAAGAATTATTTTATCTTAAAGGAAGGAAAAAGGAGCCAGGATTGTATCTTTTTAAAAGAGGGCAAGTGCAAAATTGAAGAGAATAAACCTTTGGATTGTCTATGCTATCCTGTCAAAGCAATCTATTCAAAAGACAAGATAATTTATCTCTTAGATACGGGGTGTCCTGCTTCAAAGTATTTAGATAAAAAATTTATCAAAGATTCAAAGAAAGTCGCTTTGAAATCAATAAAAAGGTTTGATAAAGAGACCTATAATCACTGGTTAAAGAAGAATGTCGGATGGGTAAAAAAGACCCCGGGGAGATTAGCATGAGGGCATGTGCTTTAGCTTCGGGAAGTTCAGGCAATTCATTCTATATAGAGAATGACGACAAGCAAGGAATTCTGATAGACCTCGGAATAACCTGTAAGCTTGCCTGCGAGAGATTAAAACATATAAAGCGAAGTCCAGAGAATGTTAAAGCTATTTTCTTGACTCACGAGCATTCAGATCACATTAAAGGTGTTGATGTCTTTGCAAGGAATTTTAATGTCCCAATTTTTCTGACAAAAGAAACATCTAAAGAGACCTTTATTTGTTCAAACCAAGAAATGTTAAATTTTATAAAAAATAATGAAACAGTAAAGATAAATGGCTTTGATGTCCAAACTTTTCCAAAATTTCACGATGGTTTGAATCCGGTTTCTTACTCAATACTCTCCAGAAACGAGGTAAAGACAGTCTCAGTAATGACCGACATAGGCCAAGTATGTAAGAATGTGTCAGAGTATGCATCTGAATCAGACTTTTTATTCATAGAAGCAAACCACGATTATGGCATGCTTCAAGATGGGCCCTACCCCAAATTCTTAAAAGATAGGATTTCAAGCAAGCTAGGCCATCTCTCAAATTTTCAGTCTTCCATTTGTTTATTGGAACATGCGCGAACAAAATTAAAGAAAATTGTTCTATCACATCTGAGTGCAGTAAATAACACACCCCCTGTTGCCCTAAAGACAATGAAATCTTTGCTTAAAGAAAGAAAAGATCTCGAAGCAGAATTCCATGTTTCTGAAAGAGATAAAGCAACAGAACTGTTTAGAGTATAAAAATTAGTACTTGTTAGGTCTTTTGTACTTGTAATTCTTATGATAAGGATCTTTCTCTTTTCTTGTAAGAACAACAGCCAAAACAGTGAATACAGCCACAACAGCAACGCAGATAGCCCACCACAACCAGGTTAAGTTATTCCCTTTTCCCTCTTTATTCTCACCAGTTTTATTGGTAGTGCTTTGATTATTCAGAATATTTGTGTTATTATTCAATTCTGGATTCTGGTTTGTCTGATTAGTTGCATCAGTTTCATTTGCTGAGGCTACTCCTCCACCGCTCCCTCCTCCTCCGCCTCCTTCATCTTCTTCAACAGGGCAGTCTGAACAGGTTAGTGTTTCTGAAGAACTATCTTGTTTTGAAGCAATACCTCCTGTTCCTGTTGCAGTAGCAGTAATTGTAAATGAACAAGCAACATCATCTGCTTGCGTAACCGCGGTCCATGTTCTCGACTGTTTACTTCCATCAGTCATTCCAGTTATTGTTTTTTGACTGGATTGGCTTCCTAAATCACAGCCAGCATTTCCTTCAAATTTAAGAACAACATCGATACTCCCGCCTGCAGTAATTTCTACAATGACATCAAAGATATCTCCAATAGAAACAGAAGAATCAGAAACCTCCAAAACAGCAATAACATTAATAGTATTCACACTGATCCCATTATCTGAGACATAATTGTCTGTAACCGAATCAAGCATAATCTTTGAAAAACCATTTGTTCCTGATTTAGTTGCTCTTAATTCAGAGAATGCAATAGATATAGTCTCCCCACCCTGAATACTAGACCCATATGCTTGGGGATAGTTAGACTCTTCAAGCCAGGCACTAGAATCAGGATAAAGTGTAACAACGCCCAAACTTCCGTTATCCCCTGAGTTTTTAATCTGGGCTGTACAAGAAAAACTGCTGCTCACAACAATTTCTTCTGGAGAACACGAAAAACTAGTTACTTGGAAATCAGCTGAAGCATAAACCAAACAAAGATTAATTAAGAATAAAAATAAAATAATAAAGAACAAGATTGAATTTCTACCCGCTATTAATTTTTCCTTTGTTTTTCTCATTTTTTAAACAGGGTTGTTTACAGCGACAGTAACTAATTCATGGCCATAATTCCAATCATTATCATAGCAATTAATATATACTCCATAATTTTGTTCTGTCCAATTAGTGGTGTTAAGAGTAAAGCTTTGGCTTGTTGATGATGTTCCGGAAGTAAAGACTCTTGCTCTTGCTATTAAAGCGTCATTTGAGCCAGAACAAGAACTAGATCTATAACAATATGCACTCCCATTATCAGAGTAAAGAGAGTGATAGTGGTAAGAAAGCCATTCATAATAATAGGTGTTTCCGCTGTAATTATACTTTGTAGTATTACATGCTTCTTTTGTTTGATTTGATGAATTGGTTGCATTCCAATTATAACAAAACGAATTATAGAAATTATAGTAGTTATAAAGCGTTGACTCACAAATACCATTTTCAGAGAGAGTAATGTTAAATATCAAAGAATTATTTGAATAGGTCACATTGTTTATGGGATATGTTATATTTAGTGTTGGAGCGACCATATCTTTAACTCGAAGATTTCCAGTATCAGAAAATAATACACTTCCTTCTGAACCAGTTACAGTTATTCTGATATAATAATATCCCAAAGACCAATTTCCTGAATTTGTCATAGTTATGAGGTGTGTTCCATAGCTTAAATTAGTTGTAGTATATGTAGCATCACTATAAGTATAATAATTAGTGCTATATTCGACCTTTGTGATATTGACATTTGCTAGGTTATCATCAGGATCTCTTACAACCACTTTTATAGTTAGATTTTCATCTTGAGCAAAATTATATTTATAACTGTTATTTTGATCGTAATTAGAGAATGTCCCATAATAAATATCTCTTGCTTGGAAATAAATTCCATTATAATCCTCGAACCTTGTGCTACCGTTTACATTCGTCCATACAGAATAAATATAATTGTATCCAGACTTCCATCCATATGATGGAGGAAAAATTGTAATATTTGCAGCACCATTTATTGTGCAGGCGCTCGAAACATTTGACCAACAACTATCATTCGTTTTGTATATATACTCTTCTTCTCCATTTTTGTAGGCATCATATCTCCATTGATAGAGTTTAGTTAAATTTCCAGATGCATTTCCTCCTAAAACTCTTGTTAGGGTTACAGTTGCTGTTTTCGAGGAAGTTTTTCTTATATTACTACCACTGTTCCAGCTTGTTATGAAGGGAATTGTCCTAAAATACAACCACCCTGTTTGATTGGATGCCAGGTCAGAAGCATTTGAAACAATAAGACTCAAGTAGTGATATCCTCCCCAACTTCCGCTTCCCCAGCCTCCCTCGTTTGGACAGATATTTATATACGTTGTGGCATTGAATTCAGTTGTATTATCCCCTCCATTGAGGGTATAATTAGTATAGGTTGTTCTTTGAACTCCCGACATAGACCATATATCTTCATATACCCCGGTAACAGAATAATTTCCATAAAGTAAAGAATAGTAATTCCAATCAGGCTCTCTCGCATTCAAGCTAGCATTAGCACAACTATCATAGTCCACATTATATGAACTTATAGAAGTATCAACTCTAAATGGTTGTACATTAAAGTATAGCCATCCTCTTGAATTCTCTCCATCAGAGTTGTTCATTAAAAGTTCTCCCCAATAGTATCCAGAAGGCCAATTCCCGTTAGTGTAAGTAATATTTAATATCTGGGTTCCATTTACTTGTAAAGGAGCGACATTTAGAGACTGTAAGTTATATTTGACACTACTTTGAGAATTTTGATCCCATCTTGACAGAGTTATATTAACAATACTCGTATTTACATAATCTGAGAAATTATACCTTGTTCCAGAACTTGAATATTTATAATTTTTAGTTGTTGTTACATTGATATAAGCTGTTTCTCCGGGTTTTATATTGTACTTATAAGAAGTCCCATTAGAATTAACTGGCTGCGTTTCAACATAAAATGCAATTGAATTAAACCAAGCTGAACCACTATCACTTTCATTGATTCCTTTAACATCAAGGATAACATTGTATGAACCCGCATCCCAAATTCCTGAAGTTGAGTTTATATATATTATATAATTTGAAAGAGAAGTTAAATTGCCACTCCAATAGTACCCGCTTGTTCTGCTGACATTTATGCTATTTGCGCTATAATCTGTCTGATTTAGTTCTTTACAAGGCCAGGTTCTGCAATCTTGGATTTTCTTAACGCTTACGCTGACATTATCACTCAAATCTTGATTGTAACTTCCCCACATTCCCGGTTTATTAACTTGAATAAATAAAGTTATATTTTCTCTTGTATTAAAATAACTCTTATAATTGCATGAAGAATCAGTGCACTCTATCGGAGAGCCATAAACATCCCACATTCTGATTCCAAACCAAGCATAACCATAGTCTGTGTCTCCCGAGGAAGTTGTCGCTTTAAGGACTGCTCTATAATTTCCAGTTTTCCATCTTCCGCCAGAAGCATACGAAGAATCTAATGTCATAGTTCCGGTACTTCCACTTACTGAAGTTGAATTTAATAAAGAAACATTATACCCTGAATCAATTGGGGGCCATATCCACTCTCCAGAGCCTCCTTGATATTCAACTTTAGTTACAGTTACTGTGCCGCTTATGCCGCTCCCGCTGCCCCACCAATTGCTTCCTGCTTCATATATTTGTATTTGTAAAGTTATATTAGAGGTCGGGCTGTTCTGCCATGATTGGCTCCATCCGTATAAATAAAATGCTCGTGCTTCAAACATACCATAAACCGTGCTGGTTGAACCATCTTGTCCTTCAATATCAACCTTAACAAGTATTTGTCCAGAATCCCATTTTGACAAGGGTTTAAGAGTGCAAATATAGGTTCCCAGATTATCCTTTGGAGTGCAGCTCGACCCAGATGAATTAAAAGACTGTATGACTCCAGATTCTGAATTTTTTACTTCATCAATTGTTAGTGTCGCATTTGTAACAACTTGTTTTGTTGTAGTATCCATTGCGCATGCAGCCCCAAGTCCGCCTTGTGTTCCATTGGTGCTTGAATTTGAGGTTGAGGATAGATTTAGTGCAGTTGCTTTGCCCAATGGGTTGTTTGCTTGGCTTATCTTAATTTCAAAATAAATAGTATCTGATGTCTTGAATTGCCACACATAATAACTGTTAGTTTCTAAAGAATTTTTTGGAGAGATACATGCGTCATATGGATTTATAATAAATTTAGCTTCGGCTCCTGCTGACCTGTTATTTCCAAAGATATAGATATTATATAACCCTCCCATTTTTAGAGTGTCCATCTTTATTCTTTGCAGGCTAGAATTCCAAGACCATCTATAACCTGTTCCATTGACTTCTTCAAAAGAACTGGCATTTGAATATGAAATTTCAGTTCCATTCATATATTGGACAATAAATAATTCAGCATCACTTAGATTTACACTAGGATTAGTTAGATTATATGTTAAAAAAGACAGATAAACAAACTCATTTGTCCCAAATAATTCTTTTATATTGCCGTTTTTATCAGTTGATTGAGCAGAGATTACAGTATTTATTATATTGATTGCTCTGCTAATTGTCTGAACATTATTACTATAAACTAGGGTAGCATAAAGAGAGTATTTTCCATAGTTCTCAGGAGCTCTTAAAGAGAATTCGTAACATCCAGAAGTTCCACAACTCGAATTCCAAGAAACATTAGAACTATTTATAACATTATTTAATTCATCTTTGAGCAATGCGGTGAATGAAGAGAAGCTTATGTTGGGCACTATTGATCCATTTATTCTATACAACGGAAGAAGTTCAAAGTATAAAGTAGAATTTGGAAATGCGCTGTACCCATATTCGAACCCAGAACGCGATGATTTTTTGCTCAAAGAAAGACTCCAATCTTCAATTTTAAAAGAAGTTAGAGAACTGATAGTCCCATCTCCATCTTTTGTAACATCAACGTAGACCGAGTAGCTTCCATAATTATAATCAGAGTCAATACTAACCTCATAGCTGTTTGCAAAAGAGTTATTTGAATTTAGCACCACCGTTGAGATATTTTCAATTATTCTTCCAGAAGAGTCTTTTATATATCCAATGAAACGATATGTATCTGAAGAACTTGCATTATTCGCTTTAACTTCAATTTTTGCCTTTTCCCCTCGCGAAAAAACATTTTTTATAGATTTTCCATTTTCATCTTTAACAGATAGTATAAAAGAAAATGGTACAACTTGGAATGAACTAAATGCCTTGAAATTATTAACCTCTAAGATATATTCTCCATAGTCTGGCGCTGTAACTGTTGTTGTGCACTTTCCATTGCTCCCAGTTGTGCATGAAAAAGCCTCCAAGACCTCTTTTGCAGAATCTCTTAGATTTCCAGATATAGAAACATTTGAGATATACAATATTCTGTCTCCTACTTTTTTTACAGCTTCTGCACTAACTATGACTCCATTTCCGGGATTATATCTTGCCTTGTCAGAGCTTACTCTTATAAAATCCATAGTTTGATTTGCAACACTAAATTCAATTTCAGAATAGTACGTTGAATTGCTATTATTTGTATTATTAAGAACAACGCTCGCCCTTATATAATAATTTCCAGGAACAAGGGGGGCGCTAACTAAAGGGGAAGATAAATAAAAATTAGATCTTGAATAAAATGAACCATTAGAATCTGTAGTCAAGTTATAAGAAGCATTTAGTGTTCTGCTTTCATCCCAAATACTGAGGTTAATTTCTTGACCAACTAATACCGTATTATTGGAGTAGTATGTTCCGTTATCGCTTATATTGGTAAAATAAACATAGCCTTTTAATTGAATGTTCTCATTTGCATAAAAGACACTGTCAGGAAGAGTAAAATAAATATCCGGGATATATACATTTGCCGAAACAAGTGGAATCAGCATGAATAATAATAAGGCTACAGATACAACTGTTAAAAAAAATTGCCAGGTATTCGCCATCTTCTCTTTTTTATATCTTCTTTATGGAGATATCGTTTATAAACTTTTCTTAAATTTCTATCTTTTTATAGTAATTACACAATCAAAACTCTTTTAGCTTTTAAGGTATTACACACATACCTGTTACGCATTCGTAAGGAGAACAACATGAACCTGCTACGGGGCAAGAATATCCTCCTTGAATACAGCCGCAGGTATTATTTCCGAGGCATACTGTTGAACAGCAGTCAGCCCCTATAAGGCAAGAACCTCCAATTGGATTGCAGCTAGCCGAGCATTCATTTTCAAGCCTGCACTCTTTGTATGTTCCTCCCATGTTCTTACAACATCCTGAACAGCAGTCATCATTAGTTTCGCACTGGGTTGCATAGTTCTTGCATTCGGGTTGTTGGCATAGTCCGTCTATACAATCAAGACCATAACAGCAATCAGAAGAGCCCGAGCATGTTTGAGTTTCTTCATGGCAGCACTGAGTTTCAAGGCTGCATAATCCATCATTACAGCATCCTGAACAGCATTCACTTGAACTCGAACAGAGTTGAGTATTTTCTGTGCACGAATTACATTCTAAATTAGGTCTACACTCTTTGTATGTTCCGCCCATGCTCTTACAGCAATATCCATCACAACACTGGCTTGTGTTTGTGCATGTCTGAGCATAATTCTTGCACTGTTGCTGGCATCTTTCAATTGGTTTGCATATTCCCCCAACGAAAGCAGTCTGGCCAGGGATATCCCCAATCGGATAATTTATGCTGAACTGTTCACAGCATCCAGAGCAACACTCTGAATTATTATAGCATGAACGATTCTCGTCTGTGCAATCGTCGCAAGTTGGAGCCGGTGGAACACCGGGGCAGATATAGGCCCAGTAACACTCCCCCCCAAGACTCCCTGGTCCCGGATAGTGGGCGTTAATATAATTTGTATAATTATAACCAGAGGAGTATGAACCTGATTCTCCTGGTCCTGCACCAGGGTAAGGAATAAACGTATTATTAGATGATGGAAAGACCCAGCCGAATATAATAAATGCAATTATAACTATAAGAAGAATAGTAATTATTGCCAATAGTATCAAGAGAAATACCTTAAACGCTACATCTCCTGCGCTTTTTACAGGTTTCTGCGTGACGTCTTTTACCTTTTTAGCAGTCTTTGCTGTGGCCGCTGTTGTTATTGGATCCACCATCTTTTTGTTGAATACTACATAATTTTCTTTTTGTTTATAAATCTTATTAATTAAATTTTCATGGCATCTCTAGATTCCATGAAACTTTCCATGACGCTTCATTGCCTGGAATTGGAATTTCTGTGACCAAGACCGGGGTCATGTATGCAAATACAGCTTCTTTATAACCCGAGGTTATTGTTCCTTGAATCTGATTTTCATAACCCTCTACAGCTTCAAATGAGTTTGAAAAGGTTTTTTGATCTGGGTTAAAGCCGATGAATTTTATAGGAATTTGAAGAATCGCATTATCCATTAAAGAATCAGTGCCCCCACATAACGCATTTGTTGTTTTTTTAGTTTCGACATAAGTATTCATAACTGGCATTAAAAGTGACCCAAGGATCTTAAGTTCTGATTTTCCTTGTTCATTTAATCCATGTTCAATATAAGATATCTTAATATTATATGCTTTTAGATGGACGATATTTCCATTATCATCTTTTTGAGGGCCATCCCGGTTATAGTATACATTATATGCAGATAGGCTATCATTTCCTTCGCCCCCGATTGTTGTTGTTGATCTGCAATTATTCCCTTCAAGAATCTCCAGTTCTTGTATGCTCCAATCTATTCTACCTTGGTCGAGAGTATAGGCGCGATCTGAATATCGCGTCTGGTCATTTGAAGTAGGATCAATTTCTTTCATATATCCCGAGAGTTTGAAAGAAACATGTTGAGAGAGTTCGCCACTAGAATCGATAAGGTCTCTTGTTAGTGTTATTGTGGATAACTTATCAGAGGTCTTGTATTCTTTTGGAGTTTCTGTTGGTTGTTGTTGATTCGGATTTTCATCTCCATAAGTTTGATTCTGATCTTCTGTGTAAGTGTCTGCGGGTTTGCCGCACCCATTTACAAATAAAAGCCCAACAAGAATAAACATCACGGCAATCACTAGGGACACATTCACACTCTTTTTCATAAGTCTAGAAAAGATTTGTGTTTAAAAATCTTTTTAAAATTACAACTCTTTCACATTCTTTGATTAGTAACTTTTAAATTAGAACATGACTCTCGATTCTAGATAATTTAAGAAAGCACAAAATTTAAATGCACATTTAGATTATGTTGAACATGAAAAAGGGAACGAAGAAAACAGAAAATATGATGAAGTTTTGCCCGAGATGTGGTTGTACAAAGATTAGTTTATATGGCGGAAATGCTTTTTTGATATGTGAAAATTGTAAATTTATTGCATCTGATTTTCCCGAATCTTTTAAAAAAGATATAAAAAAAGTACAAGAAAAAATAAGGTCTTCATTGCACTTATCTCAAAATTCACCCCCTAATGCTTCAATAAATTTCTCAAGTATAGAGAAAAAGTGGCAAGATTCTTGGGAAAAATCTCAAATCTTCCAGGTCAAAGAAGACAATAAAAAGAAAAAATTCTATGTTCTTGAAATGTATGCTTACCCCTCTGCTTCTTTCTTGCATGTTGGTCATGTGAGGAATTATACCATCGGAGATGTCTTTGCAAGATACAGGAGGATGCAGGGTTTTAACATACTCTATCCAGTAGGTTATGATTCTTTTGGCCTTCCTGCAGAGAATGCGGCAAAAAAGCAAGGGATTCATCCTAAAAAATACGCAGAAGATGCAATAAAGAAGATAATAGAGTATCAAAAGGCCCTAGGGAATAGCTATGATTGGTCTAGACTGATAATGTCTCACCAACCAGAGTATTACAAATGGAATCAATATCTCTTCTTAAAACTTTTAGAGCATGGATTAGCTTATCGAAAAAAAGCACCTGTAAACTACTGTGAACACTGTCAATCTGTTCTTGCTAATGAAGAAGCTGAAAAAGGGAAATGCTGGCGCTGTGGAAATGAAGTTATACAAAAAGAGATGGAACAGTGGTTCTTCAAGATAACAAAGTATACTGACCGTCTTCTCGATGACCTCGATAAGATTCAGTGGTCCGATAAGATAAAGACCATGCAAAGGAATTGGATTGGAAAAAGTGAAGGGGTTAACATATTTTTCAAATTAAAAGATTCAAAAAAAGTTTTAGAAGCATTTACAACAAGATGCGATACTATCTTCTCAGTAACTTTTATTGCTATTGCGCCAGAAAGCCCACTGGTTGACGAATTAATAAAAGGAACCAAATACGAAAAACCAGTCAAAGATTTCATTAAAAAGATTTTAAAAGAAAAAATAGAAGATAGAATAAACGAAGAAAAAGAAAAAGAAGGAATATTTATCGGAAAGTATGTTATTAATCCCGCAACTAATGAAGAAATTCCGGTTTATGTTTCTAATTTTGCTTTGATGTACGGAACCGGAGTTGTGATGTGTGATGCGCATGATAAGAGAGATTTTAGATTTGCGCGAAAATACAAAATTCCATTAAAATTTGTTATAAGCAAAGATGGAAAATCAATTAACCCAAAAGATTTCAAAGAAGCATATACAGATAATGGCATTTTATTTGATTCTGGAAAATTTTCAGGGATGAATAACCAAGAAGCTTTGCCTAAGATGGCAGATTGGCTTGAAAAGAACAAACTCGGAAAGAAAACAACAAACTACAAGTTAAGAGACTGGCTTATTTCAAGACAGAGATACTGGGGAACACCAATTCCAATTGTATACTGCGATAAATGTGGCATTGTGCCTGTTCCAGAAGATAAACTTCCAGTATTGCTTCCAGAAAAAGTTGATTTCAAAGTCACAGGGAATCCCCTATCATCTAATAAAGATTTTGTTAATACGACCTGTCCTAAATGCCACGGAAAAGCGAGAAGAGAGACAGACACCCTCGGCGGTTTTATGGATAGTAGCTGGTACTATCTAAGATACTGTGATAATAAGAACTCAGAAAAGCCATTTGATTCAAAAAAAGTGAATTACTGGATGCCTGTCGATCAATACATCGGAGGAATAGAGCATGCTGTTGGTCATCTGATGTATGCAAGATTCTTGACTAAGTTCTTGAAAGATATAAAGATGGTGAATTTTGACGAGCCATTTACACGATTATTTAATCAAGGCGTAGTCTACAAAGACGGCAAAAAGATGTCAAAAAGCCAGGGCAATGTTGTTTTCCAGACAGAAATCTCTGAAAAGTATGGAATAGATACGGCAAGATTATTCTTGACTTTTGTCTCTTCTCCAGACAAGCCAATGGAATGGACAAATGAAGGAGTTGAAGGAAGTTTTAGGATAATAAATAGATTAATCCGATTAAAAGAAAAAATAAAGAATGAAACCAATCCTTCACAAGAGAACAAGATTCATTCAGCAATAAAGAAAGTCTCAGAGAATATTGAGAATTTTGAGTATCCCAAAGCAATTATCCCGATTATGGGCTGTATAGACTCCTTATCTGAATCGATAAAAAGAGAGAACTACGAAATTCTTCTCAAGCTTTTTCACCCTTTCTGTCCTCACATCACAGAAGAGCTCTGGCACAATTTAGGAAATAAGACATTCCTATCTCTTGAGTCCTGGCCAAAAGTACAAGAAAGCAAGATAAATGAGAATCTTGAAAAGCAAGAGCAAGCAGTTGGTAAGACAATTCAGGACATAAGTAATATCCTTAAGATGTTAGCTGAAAAGAAACAAGTTCCAAAAAAAGTATTTTTATATACAATTCCAAATGAACTTAACACATACAAACAATCAAAAGAAAGTATTCAAAAATCCCTTAACTTACCTCTTGAAGTTTTTGCAGTCAATGATAAGAACAAGGTAGATCCCCAGAACAAAGCAAGCAAAGCCAAGCCTGGCAAGCCAGCTATTTATGTTGAATAATTAGAAGTTATTTGTTCTAGTTTATTTGCTCTTTCTAATCTTTGCCGGTTCAACTTTCTTGCAGTATAAGATCCAAGAGCATATCCGGGAATTGTTACGGGACCACTAACCCCCAAAGAAAATCCAACCATCCCTGCTCGTATCCAGGGATTATCTGTTTTAATTGCTTGATTTAATTTATAATAGATAAAAGAACCTGCAATCAAAAGGGGTAATGCAATACCCGCATAAAGATTCAGCGCTTCTCTTAGACTGTATTTTATTCTTTTAGACTCCGTGGTGGCTGCTAGCATTACCACCAGGGGGGAGACTAAAAGAAGTGCAGGATATATTGCTTTTTCTTCAATATATTCTCGAACATCATAAATTCTATCTTTTACTTTTTCCGATATTGACGATTTCATTTTAATTGATATAAAAATCGAATCTTAGATTAAATATGTAAGTTGTTATTAAAAATAACAACATTTTTAAGTATGGCCGGCGTTATAATCCATGGAAACAATCGAGAAACTTCAAGAAGCAGGCCTAACTGGAAATGAAGCTAAAGTTTATCTTGAACTTGTGAAGAAAGGAGAACTTTCAGCTAATCAGTTAGCTAAAAATTTAGGTATAGACAGAACCCTATCTTACACCCTTCTAAATCATCTTATAGAGAAAGGCCAAATCTCCTACATTGTAAAGAAAAAAAAGAAGTTCTTCTCATGTTCAAGCCCAGAAAATTTACTTAATCCATTAAAATCAAAAGAGATTGTTGTTTCAGATTTGATTCAAGAATTAAAAAAGATAAAAACAGAAGAAAAGCAAGATATTGAGGTTAAGATATACGAAGGAAAAGAGGGAATAAAGACTTTTGTCAATTTAGCACTAAAAGAAAAAGAGTTTTGTGCTTTTGGTTCAACCGGGTTGATGTTCTTTAGTTTATATGAGATGCCCGCAATGGCAAAAGAAGCAACAAGAAAAGGAATTAAGATAAAGATAATCGGAAATAAAGATCTTAAAAGTCAAGAGCCATTCAAGTTAAAAGGTTTCCAGTACAAGTTCTTAGATATCAAGAGTGAAGCTACAACCTGTATTTTCGGCGATTATGTTTCAATACATATGATAGAACCAAAACCAATATTCATTCTGATAAAGAACAAAAAGATAGCAGAATCATATCAAAATCATTTTGAAGTTTTATGGAAACAGGCTAAATAGATTATAACCGAAACCTTTAAATATAATGTTTCATTATATATTATAATTAAAAGTTATAAATCAGATAATTTGAAAATGGTTCAAAACATAATAAACATCGGAGAGAGAGAAGACAGGATTCTGAACATAGTTAAGGCAAAGTTTGGTCTGAAAAACAAAAGTGAAGCAGTTGCTTTAATGACTCAAGTATATGAAGAAAATTTTCTTGAGTCTCAACTAAAGCCGGAGTTTCTTGAAGAATTGAAAACAATAAGAAAAGGAAAATATGCCAAATTTAGTTGTGTCGAAGAATTAAGAAAATCAACAAGTTAAAAAAGAAGTATCGAAAAGAGGGAAAGATGTACACGATTAAGATAAGTGAAAAATTACATGAAATTCTTACAAAAATGTCAAAAAAAGATAAAGCCCTCTATGATCAACTTTTGAAGAAGATTGAAGAAATTGCGAATTCTCAAGATGTTGATCATTATAAAAATTTAAGCCATGATATGAAAGACTCAAAAAGAGTCCATATCGGTTCTTTTGTCCTGATTTTTCAATTTGACAAAAGGAAAGACGAGCTTCTCTTTGATAATTTCGATCATCATGACAATGCATATAGGAAATAAACTTTAGCAAGCACGAAATTTTGTCAAATAACCAGTTTTTCTTTCTTTAGCCTATTTTGTGTTACTTAATAATGATTACAAAGCGAAAGCTTTATAAAACAGTATATTCTAATTTATACATATTTTATGTATATACTTTTTGCCTATTTAGGCGGGATAGAAGCAAGACAGAGCGAGTCAAGAGGTGATTGGAGACTTGAATGAATAAAAACAAGAAGTTCACAATCACAAAAAAGATAGCAAAACATGGTTCTCAGTCTATCATAGTTATTCCTCGAATTCTCGAATCTCATCTTAAGCCCGGCACGATTGCCGAAATCACAATCAATATTCTCGAACAAGATGAAACTGTAAATGAAATAAAGATTGAGGGAGGTAAAGATGGACATTAGAAAATCAGCGAGAGGTATCTGGGATAGGTTATATGGTCGATTAAAGAATAAGCCCCAGTAAGCCTGGAGTGCAAGACAATTCAAACTCTGAGCGTCGGAACTCATACAATGTTTATTGCCGAAGTTCTTTCAGTTGTTCAAAATGATAAATACCCTAAGTGGCTTATGCACAGAGGAAAAGATTATTTTTATGGTTCTTTCGAAAATGATGCTGGTTTAGTCTTTGAAGAGGGTAAGGTTTTGATAGCCAAGGATGATTAAGATGAAAGAATCTCTCCTCGACAAAATTCAAACAGCAGTTTATTCTGTGGTGAATCCAAGGATAGGCTTGGTCACTTCATCAGTAAATTCAGCATATGTATTTATGGTCAATTATAGCGCTGGCTTTGATCAAGCAATCCAGGCAGCTTCAAGAAATTTGGTTTATAATTTATTAATGAGTAGCGCAATTTCAAAACTCACTCAAAATCTTTCAAAAATAAAAAATCCTGTACTAGCATGGACTCTGGCTACAGCAGTTCCTTGGGCAGTAGCCAACACAATCCTTTATTCAGTGCATAAATTCGGTGGAACTCCCAAGCCCTTGGAATCTTTGATTTTTGCGAATCTCATAGGACTCGTGGTAGGCCCAACAGTTATTTATGGAACTCGAAAAGGATATATGAAATAAATAGACGAAGAACTAGTTCTTCATCCCCAGTTCCTTTTTTATATAACTTTCAAATAACTTTGACATGACTTTATTGTTTTTCTTGCAGTAATCCTTGAATTTTCTTAGAAGTCTAGAGTCTATAGTAACATTTATTCTTTCTTTTCTTGTCAGTTTAGGAAGTTTCTTTGTTCTTTCAAACTCCATCAAAGCTTCAAACATCTCTGGATTTTGTTTGATGATTCTTTTCGCAGTTTCCAAAAACTTTTTATCATCTTTTCCAAAATCTTGTTTTTTATTCTGTTGCATTTTTTATTAGCTCCATTATCTCATTTAAGCTGGTTATATTCTTTTTGAGTATCTTGACAATCAATCGATTTATCTGGTCCATATCTCCATGCAGGTTTTCCATCTCTAGCCAGGACACAATAACTGCAGCAGCAGTTCTTTTGTTTCCATCTTCAAAAATATGGTCAATAAGTATGGCCCTTACTAAGACAGCTAGGGACTTTAGCCAGTTTTCTGATTTTCTGGCTAGTTCAAGAGCATACTCTAGACTATTCTCATTTACGACATGACCTTTGTCAAATTCTTCATTTATACCTATTATTGATTTTTTACTTAGTAACATAGAAAGTTACAGTTTTCAAGTATTTAAATCCTTCTATTTTTATACACATTCGTGTGTATAAAAATTATCAGTTCTCTTACAAATCAAAGGAAAATAATACCTCTACTCGAGTTCCATAATGTTTTTAAAGGTGTTAAAACATTTAAAGGTATACTTAAAAAAGGGAGAGAAAATGTCTGACGAAAAAATAAAGATAGCTATGATGTCTGCTGCATCAAAAGCACTTAACTACAAGAAAATAAACCCAAGAGCAGATCAAGAAGAGATTCTGCAATATGTAATGAATGAGATGAAAGTTAAGGCCCAGGAGAAGATAGGTGCTATGGCCGCAGCAAGTAAGGCATTGAAGTATAAAGAAGAGTTCATGGATATGCCTGATAAGAAGATAATGCAGAAGGTTATGGATGAATCAAACGATATACTCATGACCATGAGTCTTGAATAAGCATACTAGTGACTTCTAGAATCTGGAATTGAATCAGTCTATAATGATGTTTATTAGGTATTAAGAGAGTGAATTCTTTCAAAACTCTTCTTAAAAATGAGGTCAAAATAATTGACTAGCCACAATCTTATAATATACATATGGGCCCTATCTACTGGTTATACCCCTTATAGTTAGGTTTTTAAGTTCAAACTAACTCCAAAAAGAATGCAATATTGCCAAAGATGTGGCTCAAGGCTTATAGGGGATAAGTGCCACAAGTGTGGAAAGAGCTATGAAAAGGTCAAAAACCTGGACATAGTAAAGCATACAGTCAATAAAGAAATGCGAAGACACGGCATAAGGCTCCCAACCACACCAAGATTAGTGATTATATTAGCTATCGTAGCCATAGCTGTCCTTCTGTCTTATATCCTATTTTCTAGGGAAAATACTACTGAAACAAGCACTGTTCTTTCAAGAGTTCAGACTCAAATCACACAGGCAACTAATCCTCAATCATCTGCTCAGACACCAACACAGAAAACTCAGACAAATACTCCCGAAAGAGCATCTCTAAGAACATTTCATCAAATGGTCAATCAAATAGGGGGTACTACGGGCTGTTTTGGTAGAGTTGATGGTGGAGTTACAAATACAGGTTCAGTAGATGCCTATGATGTTAGAGTTACTTGTATAGCCGAGGAAGTTTCATCCCAAACAGACTTGGGGATTGTAAAAGCAGGAAGTACAGACGGCTTTCAAGTCATCTTGAACTATGACTGCCAGCACATGAGAACTGAAGAGTGCACAGCAACCTGTAGCAATTGTTAAGAAGAACACCCAAATCATCTTTATATCTAAATTAAAAGATAATTAGTTCAGCCATGCCTAAAGGCACAACGTTGTGGCTGAAAGATTTATTAACACATAACCCTGTTTATTAAAAATGCCAGATCCAACGAAACCCGATAAAAAAGAGGAAAAGAAAGAGGATAAGCCAAAGAAGAAGCTAGTCCTAGATTCTTCATCTATTATTATGATTGTCTCCCTTGTCTTAATATTCTTAACAACAATCGCAAATAATGCCAAGCTTTTATCGGCCTGGGTCGCTTGGCCCCTATTATTCCTATTCCTAGCATGCATGATTCTCGCAATGTTCTTGCCAAAGAGAACTAAGAAAGAGAAGATTGAGAAGAAGGAATAAACACAAGACTGCCTCAGCACAAACGCGTCTTGTTAAGAAGAATATTTTATGCTCTAGCTCTCAAGCACAGCCTTAATCCTTCTGACCCCGGCTGCAACAGCTTCCTCTTTAAGAATTCTAAAATGTCCTAGTTCTTTCAAGTTATTGACATGAGGTCCAGCGCAAATCTCGCATGAAAAGTGTTTTGATTTTTTATCTTTATCACAGATAGTATAGACTGAAACTTTATCTCCGTATCTTTCTTTGAAGACAGCCTGGGCTCCTTTCTTCAGAGCATCATCAACAGACATTTCCTCTCTCTTGACATCCATGCCTTCGGAAATCTTCTTATTGACAATGTCTTCAATTTCCTTGAGCTCTTTGTCTGTTAATTTTCTCTCAAAATTAAAATCAAACCTTAGTCTTTCAGGGGTTATGTTTGAACCTCGTTGCTGAATATCTTCTTGCAGAACTTCTCTAAGTGCTTGATTTAGCAAGTGAGTTGCAGTATGAAGTTTTGTTGTTTCTTCTGAATCATCAGCTAAGCCTGATTTGAATTTTCCCTGGCTAGATTGTCTCGATAATTTTTGGTGCTTCTCAAGTTCTTCATTAAATTCATCTTCATCTATTTTGATTCCTCTCTCACTACATAGGTCTTTTGTGATTTCAAATGGAAATCCAAAGCTCTGATAGAGTAAGAATGAGTCCTCTCCACTCAATTTTCTTGCTTTTCTCTCGGATATAATGTTCTCAAATTCTTTGATTCCTTTATCCAGTGTTTCTTTAAATTTTATTTCTTCTTTTTCAATCTCCTCAAGGATAAAGCTCTCAGTGTTCTTGAATTCTTTATAGTCCTCTTTATAGAAATCAATAAATATCTTCGCAAGTCTTTTACAGAGCTTTCCTTCGATTCCAAGTCTAAGGCCGAATCTTATTGCTCTTCTTATTAGTCTCCTTAGAACATAGCCCTGTTCAACATTGCTTGGAACAGTGTTCTCATTTAAGATAAAAACAGCTGCCCTGATATGATCAACAATGATTCTCATCATCCTGGTGTGGTCTTGATTAAAGCCATAGTGCTTATCACACAACTTTTCAAGCTCTTTTATTGCAGGTTGAAAGATATCAGTGAGATAATTATCTTTCAAGCCATTGAGAACAGTTAAGACCCTCTCAACACCCATTCCAGTATCTATTACTTTTCTGTCAATATGCTCAAACTTTCCATCTTTAGTTTTATTATACTGAACAAAAACATCATTCCATATCTCGCACCACTCTTTTTCATTTTTTTCAGCATTCGAACCAGGTTTAGGTTTACCTAGGCCAACATAGACATGCATTTCTGTATCTGGTCCACAAGGCCCTGTCTTTCCAGCTGGTCCCCACCAGTTCTTGTCTTTTCCAAGAAAAATAATTTTCTTCTCATCAATTCCTAAGCTCTCCCATATCTTTGCACTCTCATCATCTCGTGGAGCATCATCGTCTCCCTTGAAGCATGAAATAGATAACTTCTCTGTGGGAATCTGAAGAACTTCTGTCAAAAAATCATAACTCATCTTGATAGCCTCGGACTTCCAGTAATCTCCTAGTGCCCAATTTCCTAGCATTTCAAAGAAAGTATGATGAAATGCATCTCCCACTTCTTCTATATCGCCTGTTCTGATACATCTCTGAACACCAACAAGTCTCTTTCCTAGGGGATGTTGCTGTCCCAAGATATAAGGAACTAAGGGATGCATCCCTGCAGTTGTGAAAAGGACAGTTGGATCATTTTCAGGAATAAGGCTTGCGTTAGGGACTACTGCATGCTTCTTGAGCTTGAAAAAACTCAAGTACTGGCTTATCAGCTCTTTTCTTGTAATCTTCATATAAAATAGAACAAGAACAAGTTTTTAAAAGTTTTTAAGTTGATTAGAAATCTTTTTAAACCATGTTAGAATCTAATTTATTAAACTTAATCAAATTATAAAAAATGCCAGAACGAGTTCCAGCCCCAAGACCATATTCTCTTGAAAATAGATGGAATCGAGTTATGGATGAATTAGCCGCCCTTCCAAGAGAGAGTCCAACATTATTGTCTATAGAAGTTCTTGGTGGTTCAAATATGAGGGCATTATCTATTGAAGAGGCCCTAAGTGAAATCGGCCTGGTTTCCCCTTGGTCCCTAACATATCATTCTAAAATTAGAAAGGGTTCAGAAATCTTTCATAAGGTCGTGCTTCGAGAAGAACCTATTCCGGGGATATATCGAAGTTATGACCTCGTTGTTAGAGTTCAAGAAACAAAGGGATGATTCCTTCTTTTTAACTCTTCTCAACGTAAACCAAAATATTCCCTTTGAAAGTCGGACTTTCTTGAATCTCTTTGTCCACAACTTTGATTATTTTAAATCCAACTTTATTCACTAAACTAACTAGTTCTTTTTTATCATATAGGTAATAATATCTCTCAAACCTTTCTCCATTGAACGACCAACCGCGCAGCACCTCTTTCTTTTCTTCCTTAAATTTTGGTTGGGCTTTGTTCCAAACAGTTATCAAGGCTCTTGATTTTGGTTTCATTACTCTTAATAATTCTCGCAGTGCCTGTTCTCTCTTTTCTTTTGAAGTAATACAGTGCAAGGTGGCAATAAAAATTGCTCTATCAAAAAAATTATCCTCAAAAGGAAGTTTATGTCCTTCTGTTTTTATCAAAATTGCTTTGATGTCTTTCTTTTTTGCATTTAATTTAGCATAGGTCAACATTCTTTTAGAAAAATCTACTCCATAAATTGTGCCTTTTGATTTTACAAAGTTTCTCCCGCTTCCACACCCCAAATCAAGAATATTTCCTTCAGCATCTTTTAGAAAATCAACAGCCTCTTTAATCGGGACTTGCCTGACTTCTTTCCAGTTAGGTGCAATCTCATCCCAGACTTGCTCTTGGTTAGGAATCTCACTTTCAACTTTAGTTTTTATTTCTTTCATTTTAATCCGCATCCTCGCGTTTTCCTTCTTTAAATGGAACAAGATCATAGACATGGAAATTCTTTTTTTCATCGAAAAACCATTCAATCAAAACACCATCCATTTTGACCTTTTTTGCAGTATCCAAAAGCATCAAGAGTTCTTTCTGATTAAGAAGTTCCTTGTCTCCTTTAAACTTCTCCAGTATGGGCAAACTATTTCCTCTCTTTATGAAAGTATAATGCACATCAGGAACAGGCTTCTCAGGAAATAATGTATCTCTTACGCCTTCAATAATAATCTTATTTCCACTAACCACTGTATTTCCTGTTCTCTTGAATTTCCAGGCAGGGTAGATAATAAAATTGGCTCTCTCACTCAAAGCGCCAAGTTTCTCCTTGAATTCAGGAATCTTTTTCTTTATTTCCTCTTTGCTTATTTCTGGAGCAAATGGGAGGGAAAAACCCCTACCTTCATCTAGAGAAGTTCTGATTGTCCAGCCGCAATAGGCCTCTTTTTCTCCGGCCCATTTTATATCTTCAAAATTTTTGACAACCTCAAAATTAGGAACAGGCAGTCCAAGTTCCAGGGCTTTGTTCAATCTCTCTGCTTTGCTCATTATTTTTGTCATTTTAACCTATGTTTTCTACATCAATTAAGTTTTTAAATATTCAAGTTATGAAGATTAATCACGTTTAACAAAAGCGCATAAGGTTAAGCAAGAGTGCCTCAACACAAAAGGTTTCTTGCCAAAAATAAACAAATTACATCAAAATTAATAAAATGTCATCAAAAAAATCAAATAAGGAAAAAGAGATAAATCCTCTTGAAGAAGCAAACAAACAAGTCCTTGAATCAGCTAAGATACTTGGCTTGGATAAAGACATGATTGACTACATCCTTGAGCCAAATAGAGTTATTCAAGTCAAAGTTCCAGTTATGATGGACAATAAACAGCTTAAGATTTTCAAAGGTTATAGGGTTCAGCACGATAACTCCCGAGGCCCCTACAAAGGCGGCATAAGATATGATAAGAATGTTTCTCTTGATGAAGTTAAGGCCCTGGCTTTATGGATGTCAATTAAGACCGCAGTAGCCGGAATTCCATTTGGCGGAGGAAAAGGCGGGATAATTGTTGATCCCTCAAAGCTTTCAGAATCTGAGCTTGAGAAGCTAACAAGACAATTCTCAAAAGCAATTGCTGACTGCGTTGGTTCAAAAAAAGATGTTCCTGCTCCCGATGTCAATACAGATGGAAAAATAATGGAGTGGTTCAGACACGAACACTGCAAAGCCACAGGAAAAGATACTTACGCGGTAATAACTGGCAAGCCTCTTGAAAAGCGAGGCTCTCTAGGAAGAAGAGAGGCAACAGGTAGGGGGGTTTTCTTTACAATAATGAATGCAATCAAAGATCTTGGCTTAGATAAAGAGGACCTTAGAGCTTCTGTTCAGGGATTTGGAAATGTTGGAAGTTATCTCGCTTTATTTTTATTCAGAGCAGGAATAAAAGTGGTTGCAATCTCAGATTCATCCCTCTGCTTATACAAATCAGATGGGTTCGATGTAGACGCTCTTCTCCAATACTCTCAACAAAATAAGACAATCAAAGGTTATCATGAAACCGGAATCAAAACCCTTGATAGAGACAAGATTTTTGAACTCGACTCAGAGATTCTATGCCCCTGTGCAATCGAAGATGTGATAACTTCAAAGAACATGAAAAAAATCAAGGCAAAGATACTCGCAGAAGGAGCAAATGGCCCTACCACAAAAGAGGCTTCTGATTATTTAGAGAAAAAAGGCATCTTCATCATTCCAGATGTTCTAGCAAATGCTGGCGGAGTTGTTGTTTCTTATTTTGAATGGCTCCAAAACATGCAGAATAAACCCTGGACAGAAAATACAGTTAATACAAGATTGAAAGAGGTTATGGACCGGGCCTACTGTGAGGTTTATACTTTCGCAAAGAAAGAGAAAATCTCAATGAGGGCCTCAGCCTACGCCCTAGCATTAAAAAGAATCAGTGATGCTATCTGGGCAAAGATGGCGAAAGCCTAAAATTTCCAGTTCTATTCAGATGCCAAGTTTTTTAATCTAATAGTCTTCTTATTAATATGATTATTCAAAGAAAGCCCACAAAAACAATTAGCGGAGTCACACCTATAGCTGTAGTCATAAAGCCGAGACCCTGCCCCCATGGAACCTGTATTTTTTGTCCCTCACTGAATGTTCCCCAGTCTTATACTCCTAAAAGTCCAGCAATAATCAGAGCAATTAACCTCAGTTATAATCCCCATAATCAAGTTCTAGCAAGATTGAATTCTTTCCAAGTCATGAATCATCCAACAGATAAGATTGAGCTAATCATAATGGGCGGAACATTTTTATCATATCCCAAAGCCTATCAGTACAATTTTGTCAAATCATGCTACGATGCCCTAAATGGCAAAGTTTCAAAGACACTTGAGCAGGCAAAGAAGATGAACGAGACAGCAGAGCACAGATGTATTGCCCTATGCATAGAGACAAGACCAGACATATGCACAGATAAAGACATAAAGAAACTTCTTGAATTTGGCTGTACCAGGGTTGAGCTAGGTGTTCAGGCCCTAGATGATGTAATTTATAAAAAGACAAAACGAGGTCACACAATCAAAGATGTTATTCAAGCAACAAAAAGATTGAAAGAAGCCGGCTTTAAAGTCGGATTTCACATTATGCCTGGCCTTCCTGGCACAGATTTCAAAAAAGATATCTCTTTGTTCAAAAAAATATTTGCAGATGAATCCTTCAGGCCGGACCAGCTAAAAATCTATCCCTGTCAAGTCATCTATGGGTCCGAACTTCAGAAACTCTGGAAACAGGGCAAGTATAATCCCTATACAAAACAAGAACTGATAAAGCTCTTGATAGAATTCAAGAAGTTAGTTCCAAAATACTGCAGAATAATGCGGGTCATGCGAGAGATTCCACCTGATTTTCTTGTCGCAGGCATTCATGAAATAGACCTGCGAAAGGTTGTCCAGGATGAGATGAAAAAGAACAAGATAATATGTAAATGTATAAGATGTAGAGAGATAGGTTTTGCAATTCGAGATAAAAAGTTTAAAGAAATCAATACCAATCTCAAACTTAACATCATAAAATATGATGCAAGCAAAGGAAAAGAATTTTTCCTAGAAATAATTAATTCTCAAGACATAATCTTCGGATTAATCAGGTTAAGAATCTCGGAAAAAAGCAAAATTCTCTTAGTTCGTGAGCTCCATGTCTATGGCCCTTCCATAGAAATTGGAAAAAAAGCAGAAGATAAAGAAACTCAGCACAAAGGCCTAGGTCGAAAGCTTATGCTTGAAGCAGAGCTCATCGCAAAGAAGAACAAGCTCAAATCAATTAAGGTCATATCAGGCGTAGGGGTTAGAGAGTACTATAAAAATCTAGGTTATCATCTCGAGGGAGATTACATGGTTAAGAATCTCTAGTTAATCCTCTTTGTAAATCATATATTCTTCTTATTTCTGAGGTAGTTGGATGGTTGCTTTTTAGAATTGTGCTTATTAGCAACTCGACTTCTTCTTGATCTGGGAAGGAATTTCCG
Organism: Candidatus Woesearchaeota archaeon; assembly: GCA_964481435.1. Classification (GTDB taxonomy): domain Archaea; phylum Nanobdellota; class Nanobdellia; order Pacearchaeales; family UBA284; genus JAPLYB01. The sequence continues at coordinate 10,072 of CAYZTH010000002.1, read as the reverse complement.
CCCCCTCTTTTATCTGCTAAGAATAAATCAAGAATTTGTTTTGGGTCGATACCTCTACTTTTTATTAATCTGGTCATCGTCTGATATTGCTCTAAAAACCAGGGCCAGTGTTGAATATTAGAAAAATATCTCAATTCTTTTATTTGTTCATGTGGCAATCCGTGCGATCCGACTAGTGTCGCAATTAGGTTTTGATCAAGGTTATCTGCGGTGAATAAGCGTGGATTCAGTCTTTCTACTATTCCCTGTCCAACTTCTTCATGTTTTTTAAAAGTATTATAAGATTTTCCCAAAGGATTTAATTCATGAACTGCGCCATTTACCATGGGGCGTGCTGTGTCTGGTTTTCCAATATCATGCAAAAGAGCAGCTATGCCAAAACCTAGGCTTCTATCTATCTTTCTTGCTTCTTCAAAAACTTGCATCGTATGATCGTAAACATCATAAAGGCCGTGATTTGGTTCTTGGTACAACCCTATTCCCGCTCTTATTTGGGGTAATCTTTCAAAACTCTGTGCGAAAGTTTCCATTTTGAATATTATTTATTTGATTATCCCCTCTTTCTTCAGCTTCTCTAGAAAATATTTGACATTTGGTCCAAGTTCATATCCTTTCCATGTTTCTTTATTAGAATCAATCCATAAAATCTCTTTTGTATGTTTTCCTTTCTTAGGAATCTGGCCTTCCTTGAGCTTCGCTAACCAATGAATCAAAACAACAGCGATATCCTCGCCAGTATGTGGCTTCTTCCATAACATCATTGGTTCAAGCTCCCTGATTATTTCAATTTCACAGCAAATCTCCATCTTAGTTTCAATCAAACACGATTCTTTCAGTGTTTTGCCCTCAAAGACTTTTCCACCTGGAAATTTTAGAAATGGATCTTTATCATCAAGAACAACCAGCATGACTTTATTGTCTTTGATGATTACTGGTCCAGATGCAACAATACTATAAATCTTATCCGTCTGTTTTGGATTTGGCATGTTAATGTTATCGTGTTTTTATGTAAGTTTAAATAAACTGTATGGGCTTTGGTAAAATCCCCTAGATTTTACAACGTTGCAAAGCCATTATTTGATATTTAATTTATTATTTCTAATTATTTTATATTTATTTATTTTAATTTTAGCAAGGTTATTTTTGTGCTTCGGCAAAGATTGCTCTATTAGATTTCGATTATTTTCCCTTTCTTTCCAACATTAATTACTCTTGTTTTCCCTATCCTCTCTTCTATGCCCTCTGCTTCATGGACGTGGGAGCATATTGCAATATCTGGTTGGAATTTCTCAATAGCCTTCCTTATGGCGTCTGAGCCAGGGAAGATTGTTGTAAGCTTCTCCATTAAAGTGTTAGAAGGATGAACATGTGTTACCATTATCTTTTTATCAGCGCCATGAACTTGATCAAAACCTTTTCTTAGAGTATCGTACATCTCTTTATCTTTTAGCTGAAAAAGCCCTATATTCGCTCCACCCGCCCCAAAGATTCCGATATGATGGGATTGAATTCCTTTGCCATGAATGTTCATTACATCTGGCTTGTATGCTGACTCCAGAAAATTTGTTGTTGCAAGTAAATCATGATTTCCCGGAATAAGTAAGACCCTTACATGCCTCTTTGCAAAAGGTCCGACAAGATAGTCTGTTGCCTGGTCTGGATTAGTTAAGTCTCCAGATATCACAACAAAATCAACTTTCTCTTTGATTGCTCTCTCAGCAAGCTTTTCAACCTGCCTAGTGTCTCCGTGCAAGTCTCCGATAGCAAGGATCTTTAAGTGTCTCTTTGCTTTTTCTTCCTTCCTTGGTTCTTTAACTTGTTTTTTTACTTTTGCCATATTGTTATAATGCATTTTGATTTAAAAGACTTTTGCTCTGCAAAAAGATTTAAATTATATCACTTCTTAAAAATACATGAACGAAAAGAAGGTATTTTTCAAAAATTCAAAAGGCCAAAAACTGGCTGCGCTTTTAGCAATGCCTAAGAATAAGAATCCTCCAATAATAATTGTTGTCCATGGTTTTAAAGGGACTAAAGATTATTATCCTATGAACAATCATGCAGTTGGACCTTTAATTGATTCTGGTTTTGCTGTTCTTAGAATAGATTGCCGAGGTTCGGGTGAAAGTGATATGGAATTCAAAGATATGACCCTGTATACAGAAGCCGAAGATATCTTAACTGCTGTTGATTATGTTAAAACCCTAGCTATAGACAAAGAGAATATAGGGATAATTGCAGTCAGTATGGCGGCCTCTGCAGCCCTTATAGCGAAACCTAAAGTTAAAACAATTGTATTCTGGGGCCCTGGCTGGAAACTTGGTTTAGGAAGTTATTATGACCAGCCAAAATATCATAAGATGATTGAAGAAGAAGGCGTTTGGCGTGTGACGATGAAACAACTGCCTTCGAAAAAAGTTATTAAAGAACTAATTGCTGGAAAAGAATTGTTCAAACAAATGCTCACTTTGGATTTATCAAAAGACCTTCCTAAACTTAGAGATACCCCCACACTCATATTAAGAGGAGAGAATGATGAAGTAACAGGGGGTACTGGCGATGAAAAAGTTGTTGAGTCGATGGGTTCAAAGCTCAAGATGATAAAGGAAGGAGATCATAATTTTCTCGATAAAAGCTCTGAAAAAGATCTCATCAATGAGACCATAATCTGGTTTAAAGAGAAATTAAAAAGCAAGAACTAATTGGGAAAGAATAATTCTGCTCTTTCTTTCATATTCTCTATAAAATTTTCTGGGCAATCATTTACAAGTTTAAAGAATTGTTTTTTAGGGAACCATTTTATTTCTTCAATTTCTTCTTTTCTAATTTTAAATTCCTTGGGTTCCTTATCTATTTTTAGATGATATATCTGACAAAAATAATTGTATAGGGATTTTACTCGGACCTTTAATCCTTTAACGGGCTTTATCCCATTCAACCCCAATTCCTCTTCAGCTTCTTTTATGATATTAGAATCATATGTTTCTCCTTTTTCAACGGTGCCTTCTACAGATAAGCCCCACTTTCCAGGGTTATGCGATTTAGTCAATGCCCTTCTTGCCAAGAGAATTTGATTTTTACTATTAATAATACAAAGACTAGAAACACGATAAATCTCCCCAGATTTAATTGATCCTCTCTCTTTATAACAAATCAGTTTGTCACGCTCATCAACAATCGGAATCATTTGTTTCTTCATTTTCTTGATTTCTTTTTCTTAACCTTTTTACTTTTCTTCTCTCCCAACACTTTTTTTCCAACGTATTTCTGAAGAACACTTGGAACTTTGACTGTTCCATCAGCTTGTTGGAAGTTCTCTAGAATAGCTACCATGATTCTTGAGGTTGCCATGGCAGTATTATTTAGGGTATTGATGAAGTATTTCTCGCCCTTGCTGTTTGTGCCTTTTATTCCTAAATCTCTTGATTGATATACTCCGCAGTTTGACACAGACATAATCTCTCCATACTCGCCAACTGTAGGTCTATAAACCTCAATATCAGCTCCTCTGCTCTTCCATATGCTCAGGTCTCCTGCACACGATTCAAATACCCTATAGGGTAAGCCAAGTTTTTTGACAATCTCTTCTGAATTTTTTAATAGTTCATCATAATACTTTCCAGAATCCTTTTGTTTGCAGAATATGAACTGTTCAACTTTATTGAATTGATGAGTTCTCCAAAGGCCTTTTTCATTGATTCCATGAGCTCCGACCTCTTTTCTAAAGCACATTGAATATCCAAAGCACTTTACTGGCAGCTTTTCTTCAGCAAGTGTCGTATCTCTCAACATACCAAGAATGGCGTGTTCAGCAGTAGGTATCATATACAGGTCCTCTCCCTCAATCTTATAGAGAGCATCCTTAAATGCCCCAAGATCTCCTGCAGCAGCAGCGATGTCCGCCCTCATCATTAAAGGCGGTTCAATATACTGGTATCCTTTTTTCTTCATAAAATCAATTGCAAACTGGAGAAGTGCTTGATTCAAAAGAGCAAGGTCTCCTTTAAGATAGTAGAATCCTTTTCCAGCAACTTCTGCACTGGCATCAAAGTCACATAGACCAAGGTCTTCAGCAATTTCGACATGCGTCTTGATTTTAAACTTGAACTTTGGTATCTTTCCCCATTTTCTTAACACTTTATTATGTTTTGCATCCTTGCCTTGTGGGACTTTCTTATCAAGGATATTCGGTATCTTCTTAATTAATAGGCTTGTGCTCGCCTCAAGCTTAGATAATTTTTCTTCATAAGACTTTAATTCCTCAGGGATTTTTCTTGCTTTCTCTATAATCGGTCTGACATCCTTGTCCTGTTTCTTTGCTTCATTTATTCTCTCAGAAATAACATTCCTTTCATGCCGCAATTCATCAACTTTCTCTTTTATCTCCCTAAATTCTATGTCTTCTTTTAGAATATCATTTAGGGCATGAATCTCCAATCCTCTTTTCAGGATAGACTCTCTTATCTCTTTTTCATTCTCCCTGATAAACTTTAGGTCAAACATGATAACCTATGTTTCCTGACTTATTTAAAGATTTCGAGAACTATTCTCTCTTTCTTGTCACCACTAGTTAAAAGTAACAAAAAGAAAGGTTTATAAACTATTATCACTTATACATATAGAGGTAAAAAATGTCAACTAATTTAGACACACTTTTAGCATGTTTACAAGGTCCAACAGACCAAGATCGTTCAGATCCTTGGCCAAGGAGACCAGTTGAAACCGCTAAATCAATGAAATCATATGGAACAGAAGCAGACAATCACTCAGTCCAGACTAGACCGGACTATTTCTTTACTCCAAAAAATTTAAGAGACTGTGGTTTTTATCATCCAGGTACTTTTAGTGATGAAGATTTAAAGTTTGATGCCGGATTGTTATATAGTGATGTTTCAAAAATGTATCTCTGGGTTGGTAAGGGGAAAGAGCCATTTATGATTGGATGCAAAGAGGGAGTATCTGAAAAACAACTTACTAATTTAATTCAGAATCATGGTTATGAATCATTAGCAGGACCAATCCTCGGTGCTTTAAGCAAGTTAGGAGTATCCCCAGCCAATAAAATTCAAGAACGAGGTCAGAGGAATAGGCGCGCTCATTTTCTTGTTTCTTTAAGGAAAATTAGGAAACACAAGGAGGGCCGTTATGTTCTCGGAACCCAGAAAATTATGGAAGAGATCTCAAGATATGGGGCAGAAGTCAGAGAAGAGGAATTTGCAAAAGCCGGTTTTCTTGACTGATATTTAATTAATAATTAACTTACACGGACATCAATCTGTTTCAAAGAATCACTATTGCCAGCATACTCAAAGAACAAAACATAATCTGATTCAGATAAGACTCTTGAGGTTTCTCCATTGTTATAGGTTACATTATATTTTCCCTGATAATCCAAGTATATCTTAACATCCCATTTGTTCTCTCTGCTTCTTCTTGTAATGGCTTTTATATTAGCTGAAATATTTATTGGCGTGTTTTCCTCACTATACTGATATGCCGAGTCTGTTAGTTCCCAAGTTATTGAATTTGAACTTGAGTTTATTATTAAGTTTCCTCGACTTATCTTTGCATCTAAAGAGAGCTTATTTCCTTCAACAGAACCGACATCTCTTATCCTAGAATCAATATCTCTCAGCATCTGTTCGCTCTGAGAACATAGCGCTTTATCTCGGTTCTTGTCTATAATTGGTTGCACAGATACCAAGACAAGAGATAAGACCGCCAGACTTATCAAGATATACAGAATAGTAGAAACCCAGACAACACCTCTTTTTTGCCTCAACATTTTCATATGTTATTATCTTGTCTGGGTTTTAAAAAGATAAAATTTTATTAAAACCCTTAATTTATACAGTTTAGATATACTCTCTAACATGCTAAAACAGGAGTAAGTTCTGCTTTTGCATTATCGCAGCTGAAATCTTTTCCTTTGAATTTTATTGTTGGGATTGCCCAGACCTTTTCTACCTTTTCTTGAGTCGCATATTTATAGGTTCTTGCTCCGCCATTCTCAGGCAATAAATTCAAGCTTGTTGATATATTTGTCCTGGTCTCCCCACCAAACAGGAAATAAGTAGTCATTTTGCTTAGATTATTATCATTCAATATAGCTTCAACCATGACCTTTGTACCATCTGGGCCCCCCGTACAAGTTCCTTCACTGCTTATTCTCAAAGCAACACCATTACAGGCTGTCTGCTTATCAATCATATTCTGAATATATGGATATAAAAATCCCATAACTAAGCCAACAACAGCAAGAGTAACTACAATCAAAAGAACAGTTGCAATAACAGGTTCAATTCCTCGTTTATTGTTTAATACATTCATCTTTCCTCTTTTTCTCTATTTTTTAGTAAATTTAGCTTTTTATACTTTGTCTTTAGCATCCGATAAACTTTGTTTTCTCTTGGCAGACATACTCTTTCTCAGTTCCTGTTTTCTTTGATATGCCAAGTAAGACTGGAACGGCCTTGATTTGTTGGCATCCTGCCAAATCAAACTCGCCGCTTGCACTCTCTCCCTGGCCAATGACTCCTGAGCTTGACTCAAGCGGAATTGTTCCAAGAGAATCTAGTGAGCCATCTTTCTTTACATATAATTGAACTCTATACAAAGCAACTTCACCTCTATTCTGAACTTGTATCTCATCTCCTTGTTTTAGAACATTAAAATTAACTTTTAAGCATGCTTGCTCAATTCCAGTATCAAACTTAATGATGGCATCTTTTTGCATACTTGTTATCCAGACATAGACTGCGCCAAATAAAGCAATCGCAATCACCACAAGAAGTATTGTTGCAATAACCGGAGATATTCCTCTTTTAGATTTTAACATAAATACCTAGGTATTATGAATTTAAAAATCTTGTGAGCCAGAAGCCTTGAAGTATAAACCAGTATAAAAGTTTAATAAAAAGACTCAAAATCCCAAAAAACTCAATTTTTTAGGGATTGAAAGAACCTTCTTGGTTCTAGGAAAAGAATATGAGTAATTCAACAAACAATGAAAGTCTAGAAGAAAATGTTAGTCATCCAATAGCAAGAAAAATAAAATCCGCAACGGGTATCCTAGTTCCCCTTTTGAATATTTCCACACTTGTGGTGGGAGCTATTGAAGGAAGTAATGCTGCAAATGGTCGTCCAATGGGTTTGAGAGCAGATACGGGGGTGATTGTGCTGAATACTCTTTTTTCTGGCCTAGACGCTTATTTAAAAGGCTATTGTGTGGACTTTAAGATATCTGACAAAGAAGTAGATGCAGTGTACCAGAGCGCATGTAGATTTAACGCTCGAGCCTCCTTGTTTCCCAAAGAATTTATAAGAGACTTCCTAGAAAGATCTAAAAGAAATATACCTCAAGCCCTATTAATAAACGGAGCAGTTTCTACAGGTAGATTTTTTGTAGGTTATGGTGTTGGATATGCTCTCACCTATATCTCTAAAACTCTTAATCCTCAATAATTCTGATTTCAACCAGAAGAAGGGGAAACACAGTTATCAATCAAGAATTCAATAGGTTTGCAGTAAGCAAGCTTGCCATCAACTTCTTTTATTGGTATAATTTGGACTAGTCTAACTGTGTTTATAGCAGAGAAAGTTCCAGAAACACTTCTTGTTTCAGAGACCTTTATCTCGCACCCATATGCGCCCAGGGTGCTCTCTCCACCAAAACAATCATTCACAACGCTGATATTAGAAAAAAGTCTATCAGGATCATCTCTTATCATTATCCTGAATCCAGTGATATCAAATTTTCCATTATTCTTTAAATCAAGGGTTAACTTTCCAGGATCATTTGCGAATCTTTGAATGCATTCATAACTCTCAAGCCTCAAGTTAACATCAGGACATTCAACCGCATTAGAAGGTTTAGCAATGCTCGTAAGCCAGATGTAAACGCCGCTAGCAATTGCAATAGCTAACACAATCAATAGAACATATGAAACCAGTTCAGATATTCCTTTCTTGTTATTAATAATTTGTCTCATTTTTTTGATTTGACTTATGTTATTTTGGCTAATTGGGTTTTGCAAAACGTTGTGAACTTAGAGTTTACCAAAATCTTTGTTTAGTTTTAAATTAATTACTTCTATTTTATTCGCATACATAGACTTCTCCTCCTTTCTTCGCCCTCATATAAAAGTAAAATGAATCATCTGTATAAAAGTTATATGTTTTGGTTATATCTGCCCCAGTAAAAGTATAACTATTTTCAAATAAATATATTTCTTCAAATTCTCCTTTAATTCCATCAAGATATTTAACAACCCCTGCCTTGGTTTCATTGCTATATAAGAAATACAAATCAAAATGATCGTAACTTCTATTCATATAATCATAAAAACCATCTGAGAAATCCTTAATCAATCCAGATTCTTGTGTCTTATCATGGGATAGGGCATACTCGCTTATCTTGAATATCTCATTACGATAGTTCTGACATCTTAGCTCAAACATCTCTTTACCAGAATTATCTTTGGATGTCTTGTTGAACTGTGTTGCAGCAACAAGAAGTGCTATGCCTATTATCACGGCAAATATCAAAAAGAATTGTCCTCGTCTATTTTTCATTTTTTCACCTTTTCTCTTTTAATAAATTCCTTTGCAGCTTTGATATCTTCAACCTGGTGTCTGCAAAGATAACTTTTATACTCAACTAATTCATGCGGATTTATAACCGGAACTTTCAAACCAAAAACACTCATTTCCTTTGCATTGTGAAAATTGGTAGGAATGCTCCTCCATTTTTCTGTTCTTATATCACAGACTTTCTCATCAAATGCTCCGCCAATATCTAAAAGCTGTCCATGATAGTTCAGAGTCATTAGATACAAATCCCAGGCATCACTCTTGTATTTTGAAGGCCCGTATACAATATACCTCTTTACTTCAGGGAGAATTACCCTAAATTTATTTTCAGGGATATCTATATCAATATCATGCACAGGTCTTCTAGAGCCATATACTTTAGCAGAGAATCCCCCGCTTATCTGAAAAGGGACATTATGCTTTCTCAGAATTCCCACAATCCATCTAAAGGCCCTGATTGTTTTTTTGCCCACTTTCATTTGACTTTTTTTCCTCTTTTTCTGATTATATATAAATACAATAGAATCTGGGCTTTAAGAATTTTATTGATAAAAGAATTATCTTGCTCTTTCAGCACGGATAGAATCTGCGTATGCGGCATCAGCAGAATCGAGCATATTTTGTTCAGCTCTTACCTCCTCAACAGTTATTAACTGGTCTCTAGCGAGTCTACTATTCCTCCTCGCTTGATTTACGCTGAATGGGCCTATTCCCGGAAACCAGGATTCCAGATGTTTAGCCAAGGTACCGGTGCTGTCATTTTTAGCCCTTGGGCTTAAATCGCTGGTGCGAACCTCTGCTTGTTGTAAGAAAAATTTATCATACTGATTGGCTTTGATAACTGTAACTCCAAGTTCTGCGAGACCATATAGGGCTGCAAGAATTATCCATGTTTCAGGGTAGCCCATGATTTCTCTAAAAAAACCGCGATGTTGGGAATAATCTTTGTTTGTCATGAATTTCAAGAATTTCTTAATTTATAAATCTTTCTTTTTGTAACCACTATCTAGTTATATAAAAATCCCAAATAGGGCAACCAGTCCTGTTACAGCTAGGGTAACAATTATTCCAGCTATAGCAACTCCGAGGGTTATAGCCCAAAATGATTTTTTCCTATTCAGTTTCAAGAGCCAGGCAACAATAGTTCCTGTCCAAGCACCTGTTCCAGGCAGGGGAATGGCCACAAATAAAGCTAGGGCCAGCATACCCCATGTATTCATATTTTTTTTGACTTTTTCACTTCTCTTCTTAGCTCTCTCAAAAGTTTTATTTATAGATTTTTTATACCAATTATAAGATAAAAGCCAAACATGGACCTTATCAAGAAAGAAGAAAACAAAAGGTATAATTAATATATTGACAAAGACACACAGGAAAAAGGCAATCCAAGGATTAATCCCTGAAAGAATAGCCATAGGAATTCCAGCCCTAAGTTCAACAATAGGCAAAAAACTCAAGATAATTGCAATCAAAAAATTCC
>CAYZTH010000001.1:0-90193 GCA_964481435.1 Candidatus Woesearchaeota archaeon | reverse complement strand
TATTTTGATTTTAGCAAATTATTCTAGGGGGTGACAAATGTCATGAACCTACACAGTATAATGAACAATCCATATAAAAAAGAAAGCCTCTAGAGAGATTTGAACTCCCGACCTATTGTTATTTTTGAGATGCTAAAAAACAACATCATATACAAAACAATTGCTCTACCGCTGAGCTATAGAGGCAGGTAATACAACTAAAAAACCACATATTAAAAAGGTTTTGAATAATTGCTTTAGTGACTTTTAGTCTCTTCAGCAGAGTGACACAACAATTAAATGGGTTTGTTGAGTTTTAATATTATGAAAAACAGAATTTACTTTAATTCAATAAAATCAAGGGACTTCTTTTTTAGAAAGAGCCTTGAATCTTTAAATTTTAAAACATGGAAACAACTTGCTCATTTTTTGAATATTCGACGAACGGTCTTAAGCAATTATCGGAATGGCAAATTGACTTTGCCAGAAGGGTTTTATAATAAATTGTTTATTAAATTTAATGAAAATGACAGAAAATTTTTATCCAAAAATATTTCTTTATTCGACGATAATTGGGGGAGAATCAAGGCTGGAAAAATAACTTATTCCAAATATAAGCATTTTTTTGATGAAGGCCGAAAAAAAGCTATTGAATCCAGTCATAAAAGATCATGTAGATTTGACATAAATCTCCCATTAAATAAAGAACTTTCTTATCTCATTGGTTTATTTATCGGTGACGGATTCACCAATAAATATCAACGATCCTATCTAATTCAGTTTACGGGCGATAAAAAAGAAAAAAAATTTTATGAAACAATCATTTCTGATTATTGTAAAAGGCTTTTTACAATAACCCCAAAAATTAGAGAGGAAAAAAACAATAATACCCTAAGAATAAACCTTTACTCTATTGACTTATTCAATTTAATAACTCAAAGATTTCAAATTTCTTCTGGCAGAAAATCAAGAACGGTCTTGATTCCCAAAGAAATTTTAGGGTCTGAACCTACGATTATTAAGTCTTGTATTCGAGGGATATATGATGCAGAGGGCTGTGTTTTCTTTGATAAAAGAAAATCTTACAAGAGACCATACCCGAGAATTGATTTGCATATGAACAATCTCGAATTACTTAAACAGATTCATACTCTTTTGAACAGATTTGATATCCAAAGTAATTTAGGAATTATTAAAGATAATTTAAGGGTCATTATCTATGGTGAAGAGCCAGTTAAAAAGTTTGTTAAAGAAATTGGGTTCTCCAATCCAAAACATCTTGAAAGATTAGAAATTTTAAAATAATCACTTACTTTTCTAGTTTTATCTCTCGAATCTCACAAACAGCTAGAGGATATGTTTTTTTCAACTTCTTTGACAACTCTCTCTGGATTCCGCCAATAAGAACTGCTTGGAAAATCCTCTCCTTGGTCATGCTCTCAAGATCTTTTGTCAAAGATTCTTTGGCAGCAGTTCTTAGTGCGCTTGCAACACTTCTGTGAACTTTCTTCCTTGTTATCAAGAAAGGCTTAATCCTTATGGTTGCATCCTGGCACTTGCAGGAGAATGAATCTTCAATGATTGTTATGTTATGGCCAATCATTTTCCTTATGAACGAAGGATATATTGAAAAGGATATCATCTCCCCAAAGAGTTCATTTTCTTTCATACTTATCAAGAATCTTGCTTCACAATTCTTTCCTTTAAGGATTTTTGTCAAATCAAATTTGATGATTCTACCTTTGAATGCTTCTGGAGTGAATCCAAGTAAAGGTATGCTTGAATTGAGTACTTCAAGATTGACATCAAAATATTTTTTCTTTACGACCATTTTTTAATTAATAAGATTATAAATAATAAATGTCTTGCAGGATTCTGCAGATGCAGACAACGTTGTCCTGCGCATTTAATTTAACTTACCCCTTATTTCCCCTCCTTTATCTGGAATTTAGATGTTCTTTTGCCTTTTCTTTGTACACTCTGTTTGTTACAGGTAAGGCATTTGAATGTAAGATTTGTTTTTTTGGTACTCTTTGTCTTTCTCTTCCATTTAGTAATTGCTGGTTTCGAACCCCATTTTCCGAGATTTCCATAACCTCGGCCCAGTCCCCTCAGTCTTGCCCTCTCAATAGAACCTCGTTTGAGAGAACTTCTCTTATGTCCCGAGCTGGCGATCATAACCTTATGCGAGGTATGCTTCTTGCAGTGTCTGCAGTATCTTTGGACTTCCTTGGGTAATTTCATTTTGTGTTATCTTAATGTTTGTTTTTCTGGGTTTTTAAATCTTAATATTTAGAATAAAGGGCATTATCAGAGTTTATGACTAGCTCTTTGCGTCAATCTCTAATGCTTTGCCGTCACCGATAAGAATCTGTGCGACTTCTTTCTGGAGATTTGCTACATCACCCACCTTAAATGGTCCGATTTCAGAGCCATCAGGCAAAAGAAATGCCGGGACTTGCTCCTTGAACCTTATGAAAAGATTAGTAAGCTCTTTTGCCTTTTCTCCCTGACCTTCAAGGGAGATGAGAAGCTGTTTCTGGTTTTCTTCAAGCTGAGCCAGAGAGCCCTCAAAAAGCTTTTTTTCATACTCTAAAAGATATTCAGTATCCCTTTTACTGACACCGGTCATGGCGGCAGTATAAGCTAAGTTAAGGACTTTTTTATTTCTTATTGAGAAAATCTCTTTTATCAAAGAGATCGTGTTATCAAGCTGCTTTCTTGTGCTCTTCAGGGTGTCTGAAAATAAGCTTCCCGTATCTTTGCCAACAATCTGTTTTTTATCGCTTAAGTATTCTGACAATTCTCTCAGAAAATTTTCTGGAAGTTCTTGAAGAGTCTCGTTGTATTTCTCTTTCCTTAGAATATCATAAATCTCTTGATATGTTATCATCTTAACTCGTGTATTGAAAAGAAGTCTGATTTAAAAAGATTTATGAGAAAAAAAGGAACAATCAGGCCCTAATCTCATACTCAAAGTAGTCATCAAAAGGCATCTCCCAGGACATCATCTGATTGATTGAAGCATGCTCAAAATACCTTCTTATGGGCCTCATGGAATTGCCGCTTGCTGAAATTGCCACATTAACTCTATTCTTCTTGATAAAAGAGATAAGATCTTTAATAAAAGGCTTGACTCGTTTTTCAACATCTTTCACAGACTCGCCATGAGGGGCCCTGACATCGTAGGATCTTCTTATAATCCGGAGTTCTGCCTCCCCCATTTTTTCTTCAAACTCTTTCAATTCTTTGCCATGCAAGTGGCTTATTTTGTGCCAGTGCAAAAGAGTCTTATAATCGTCTGTTCCTTTTCTATGGATAAAGATATGGTGACTTGTTCCTTCTAAATCTCCATAGCTCCTCTCTAAAAGTCTTTTATCTTCTATTATTATGTGGCATTCTGGATGGAGCTTTGTGACTTGCCTCAAAGTATTTATTGACCTAGAGAGTGTTGAGCAGAACGCGGCATTGATGTGCTTCTTTTTTAACTTTTTACCAATTTTTTTTGCTTGTTGAATACCAAGAGGAGTAAGTTTAGAATCTTTCCATCCTGTAAAAATATGTGCCTTGTTAAAGTAGCTCTGGCCATGCCTAAATAAGTATATCTTAAAGACTTCCTTCTTACCTCTTTTTTGCATAAAATATGATGCAAAGCAAGATTTATTAATGTTATCTCTTTGGAAATTTTATGTTTGGATTTTTAAAAGACAAATTGAAGAAACTCATTCATAAGAAGAGTGAGGACATCATTGAGGAGTCTAAGAAAGAAGAGATTAAGGAAGAAAAGCTTAAGATAGAAGCAAAATCAGAAATCAAAGAGATTCCAAAAGAGGTTAAGGAATCTATCAAGGAGTTTGAGAGCGAGGATAAAAAAGAAAAGAGAGAAGAGAAGATAAAGGAGCTTGAAAAAGAAGAAAAAGAGGAAGAAAGAGAGGAAAAAAAACAAGGATTTTTCTCAAGACTTGCTAAGGGCTTTTCAAGTATGCGCCTTGGGGAGGATTCCTTTGAAGAATTCTTTAAAGAGCTTGAAGAACTCTTGATTGAAAATAATGTTGCTCTTGAATCAATTGATGCCTTGAAAGAAGGGCTAAAAAAAGAACTTCTTGGAAAGGAAATAAAGAAAAAAGAAATTGAAGAGAAGATAAAAGAAGCTTTGAAAAAATCGATGCTTGAACTGATGATTGATCCTTTCAATCTTGAAGATAAAATAAAAAATGGCTTAAAAGAGAAGAAGCCGTTTGTAATCGTTTTCTTTGGAATAAATGGCTCTGGAAAGACAACAAGCATCTCTAAACTCGCCTGGCATCTGAAAAAACATTTCTCAGTTGTCTTGGCTGCTGCAGATACCTTCAGAGCAGCCAGTATAGAACAGCTGGAGAAACATGCGGATAAACTTAAGATTGAAATAATAAAATCAAATTACGGTGCAGACCCTGCATCGGTTATCTTTGATGCAATCAAACATGCTAAGGCAAAGGGGATTGATGTTGTTCTGGCAGATACTGCCGGAAGAATGCACACTAAGTCGGACCTTTTAAGAGAGATGGAAAAAATTGTCAGAGTCGCAAAGCCTGACTTGAAAGTCTTTGTTGCGGAGAGCATAACGGGAAATGATGCAATTGAACAAGCCAGAGCATTCAATGATGCTATTGGAATTGATGCAATAATCCTGAGTAAGGCCGATGTTGATGAAAGAGGGGGGACGTGCCTCTCAGTTTCATATGTTACGGGCAAGCCAATTCTCTATTTGGGAATGGGCCAAGAGTACAAGGACCTTGAAGTTTTTGATAAGAAAAAGGTAGTTGATAAGATATTCGGATAAGTTGTTCTTATTTAGATTTATTTGAAAGAAATCACATAAAAGCTTAAATAATCCATAAGAATCATTTTGAATGAACAATTTTTTAGATCCATCACAACGGGGACCCCGGGTGCATGACAGTTTAAGAGAAGTTGATTCAATTCTTAGGGGTCAACCAATAGGCGATCCCGATGGTTTGGATTGTAATCAAGCAGCATCATTTACAATTGAAAGATTTGGCGAGACTCTTAAAGGTCTTGCCAAGCTTGTCAGAGGGTGCAAAACAACTGGCAAAGATCATAAGAAAAAGGTTCTAAAACACCTTGCACCTTATGTTGTTGAACTCTGCGAAACATGGACCGCAAGAAATAGAGAGTCGGGTTTTCATCACACTTTTGGGAAAATTAAGCCAAAAGGATATGACTCCCGCACGGTCTTAGAAGCTTCTGAAGCTTACGTTAATTCTGTCATGAACCAATTCATAAGTGCTGCTCGGGAAAGGAGAAGAACTGAATTTAATCCAATGCCTTTTCTAAGAGAATTTGCCAATAAGGGCAATATTCCCGAAGAAGACAGGCCTGCTTTTTACAGAGAAGCTATTAGGCAAACTACTTGTGAAATAGCGGCGATATACCATGGGGGAGAGAACTATACTGTTCTTGTAGTTCCAAAAAAATATGATGCATGTCGGAGATAAGAAAGTTTAAAGATTCTGACAATATTTTTAGCACAATAATCCTTAAATATTCTGGTTCTAAAGAAGATTTATGAAAAAATCACTTTTAACTATTCTTGCAGCTTTATTTTTAGCAACTTTTTCTTGCTCCAACGGAGACATCGACGTGAAAAAGGACTATACTTTTGTAAAAGCTGGAGAAACAACTTCTCTTTACGGAAAGAAATTTGTTCCTACGCATATTGGGGACGTTTACATGGACTATCGGATAATTGATTCAGAAAGCAAACCTAACTTTAAGATAAGGAGACTATTTCTCGGAACAGATTATCATCTATTTCCTCCAGACACTTCTACAACAACTCGTTTGGTTGAGATACATGCAAATAGAACGACCTGCTTTGGTTGGGGAATAATCGAATCGTATCAGATTGAAAGGGGAATTTCATTTAAGTGATTCCTTAATCTTTATAAAACCTAATTGATTGGAGTTTTTATGCTAGATAAACTAGGAACAAGCTTAAAGAACGCCATATCAAAGATAGCGGGGGCTATCTTTATTGACCAGAAAACAATTGATGCAATATGTTCTGAACTCAAGAGAAGCTTGCTTGAGGCAGACGTTGATATCAAGATAGCTAATGAGCTTATTGAAAAGATAAAAAAACAAGCTTCCAAAGATGTTAAAGGCCTAGACAAAAGAGAACAATTAATCAAGTTCATCCATGATGAGCTAACAAAAGTTCTTGGAGAGGAAGAAAAAGAAATTAAGATAGACAAAAAAGCAAAGCCCTTCAAGATCATGCTTCTGGGGTTATATGGTTCTGGGAAGACAACAACAGCCTCTAAGCTGGCTTTCTATTATGCTAAGAGAGGTTTCAAGGTCTGTATGCTTGGACTCGATGTACACAGGCCAGCTGCACCCGAGCAACTTGAACAGATGGCAAAAAAAGCACAAGTCACTTGCTTCATTGATAAAGATGAAAAAAATGTTCTTGCAATCTATGAAAAATATAAAGAAAAAATAAAGAAGTTTGATCTCTGTATAGTCGATACTGCGGGAAGAGATGTTCTGTCTAAAGACTTGCTGGAGGAAATTGAAATCCTAAATAAAGAAATTAAACCAAATGAAGTTTTTTTAGTTGTGCCAGCAGATATAGGAAAATCCGCCAAGGAGCAGGCACAGGGATTTTCAAAAGCCTGCAAAGTTTCGGGAGTAATTATAACAAGGATAGATGGAACTGCCAAGGGCGGAGGAGCACTAGTTTCTTGCGCTGAAACAAATGCAAAAGTAATTTTTATTGGAACCGGAGAAAAACTACCTGATATTGAAACATTTGACCCAAGCAGCTTTGTTTCAAGACTCTTAGGAATGGGGGACTTGAAAGCATTGTTAGAAAAGACACAAACCCTAATGGATGAAAAAGAACAAGAGAAATTCCAATCAAGACTTCAAGAAGGAAAATTTACACTAGTTGATTTCTGCGACCAAATAAAAAATATGCAAAAAATGGGGCCACTGGATAAAGTTGCAGAACTTATCCCGGGACTTGGAAATCTTGGCGGACTAGGGGCTTTAGGAAAAAAGCTGCCGGATATGTTCAATGTCCAAGAGGAGAAAATGAAAAGATGGAGATTTGCAATAGACTCTATGACCCAAGCAGAGAAGGAAGATCCAGATTTATTAGATAGCTCGAGAATCGCGAGAATCTCAAAGGGTTCAACTGTTCCGACAAATGAAATAAGAGAGCTCATCAAACAGTACAAGATGATAAAAGAGTTCACAACCGGTTCAATGGCAGGCATGGATCCTAGCAAGGGCCAAATGGATCAGAAAACTTTGCAGAAACTTGCAAAGAAGTTTGGCAGAAGGATGATGTAATTAAGAAATCGCTTCTTTCACGATTTTTTCTATTTCTTTATCTTGAAACTTCATTTCCTTAACTAATTGTTTTCCTTTGAGAGATAATCTATCATACATAAACCTAATCTTTTTATGCGCTCTTTCTTTTCCATTTTTATTTAGATAAAAAGGGAGATTATAATCAAAAAAAGCGAGACTATCTGCTTCCATTAAAATATTGGTCTCTTCATCTCCGCCAAATTCATGATTTTCAACCAACTTCTTTACTTTTTCTATAATCTTTTTATTATAATTATATTTTTTTAATAAGTCCTGAAGATATTTGGCTGAACGAAGACTATGCTCTTTTTTGAATTCATTAATTTTCGAATAATCTTTCAGATCATAGGTTTCTGTAATCTTGCTTATGGCCCTATCAATATCATGCCCTAGGGCGGCTATTTTCAAAGCCTCATCAGCGTCTGGTTTAAGTTTTAAAACCCATTTTAAAACAAGCCCAGAATGTTTTAACTCAAAATCAATTGGAGACTCTGGGAGAATGCTTTCTATTTCTTTTTTCAGAGCGTCAAATTTATCCATAATTAAAAAAGAATCTTGAGTTTAAAAAATTTCTATTTCTTACTTAGGAGCCAGGATGCAAATACTGTCAGAGCTCCGAGGATAATTACTCCAAGAATCTGCGGCTGCAGCAAGAACTTCTTCGGACCTGCCATATACTGATTTATCAAAGGTGCAAATATGAACAATGCCGAAAAACAGAATATAACTATTAGTATAATTACTAGGAACCAGCCAAAACCATTTCCTTTAAAGAATTCTTCCATCTTTCCGCCTTTAAACAATCCGACAATGAGCATAATAAATAACAAACTGATTATAAATGCTACAAAGAAAGGAGTAGTAACCTTGACATACTCAATTGCATTTGCAGAGATTATAAAAACGATACCTAAGCAAAAACTCACTAGTATGTGGACAAACTTGTGTTCTCCAAGAAGTTTTGTTTTTGATAATAATGCATATACTACAACAAAGACTAATAAAAAAGCAAAGACCGGCATGAAAGTTCCGAGTCCAGATAAATCGAGTGCAACCGCCATTTTCTATTTATAATCCGCCTAGATTCTTTAATTCTAATTTTGATTCTTTTCTAGCCCCGAGTATCACACCGAGACCGGCAAGCGCCACAATTATAAGCAAAACAACCCATGCTGAATTCTGTGAAAGCCATACATCAATATTCTCTCCGAAAATAACTTTCAACATTCCTGTTCTTGCAAGTATGACAATAAATAATGCTCCGCCAACGATTCCGAAGATGTAGGGGAACGATTTATCCTCTGGTTTGATTGCAAGTCCTATCAAAACTACTAAGACAACCAGTATTGCGACACCAATTGCTAGATTTGAGAATAGTGGCATGAAAAAAGCAGAGACATAGGGATTTGCAATTGTAAAAAATCCAACTGATAATGCAATAACAAGATGGACTCCGCGATTACGCAAGACATTAATCTTCTCGAGAATCGCGAATACAATTGAAAAAACTAGAATTAATGGAAGCAAGACTGTGAATACTCCGAATTCTTGCCAGGAATTTATAATCGAATAAAATCCGCCTGCGCCTAAAAAAGGATCTGCCATTTTTTTTACACTCTTTTCAAAAAAATATAGCTAAGAACCTTTTTATATCTTTCGATAATGCAAAAGATTAATTTTTATTATGACCAAAATCCTTCCCACACTAAAGTGCGGGGTTTCCGAGGATTTTGGGCATCAAGAAAAAGAAAACGGATTGATTCATCTGCAACCTGAAGGTTGCAGTTTTCTTTTCTTGAATAAATCAAAGTTCACTTACTAAGAACTTGAACCATTTGGCTTTGTGGGTGATGTTGCGACAATCAAGGCCAGAGCGCCTCCGAAAACGATAATCAATACAATATACTGAATAAGAGTGGAGGTAAAATGCACCAAACCAAATACGCCTGTTGCCCAGAGAACTACTGCAAGCAAAGCAAGACCGAAGAGAATTCCGAATGTGATTTTAAAACCTTTTCCTTTTGGAATTTCCATGCCCATAAATCCGAAGACCATCAAGGCACATAGAATTGTAACTAATATCAAACTAACCCAGGGAATCATTTTTATTGCTATGCCTACTATGCTTGGAACACCAACAAAGATGAAAGCTATGACTGCGGCAACAATTGCGTTTGCCGGTCTCTTTCCATCTCCGAGGATACTTGATTTTTCAAGAACAGAAAATATTAGAACGAAGACTAACAAAAAGGGCATTACTATATAGAGCACGAATGGATTCGTAAATACCGAATATTGAGCTGCGTCTACCATGGTTTTTTCAAGAGTTTAATCACCAATCACCCTTGGGTAATTACCCTAGGATTTCTTCTGAGGCTTCTTCTTTCACTGGAACAGCGGCCTTGCTGACAATTATAACCTCTCCGAATGCTTTGATGTATTGGTGAGGTATTATCAAACCACGTGCTCCGCTTAAAAATGGAGCAAGGGTAGAGTCTCTGCCAATTCTCACTCGCCAGCTGTCTAGTTTGTTATCGATGAGGTTTGCCTCTTCAATAACACCTAAGAAGTCTCCCGAATCCGTGAAAATTTTCATTCCCACGATGTCGCTTACATTCATAATCTTTAACATTTTTACCTTTTTTTATTAGTTACATTTAGTATAGAAAATTTAAATGAAAGTGGTTTATATACTTTTTGCTTGTGTAAGATATATGTTCTTTACATGTTCTGAGAAGAAAAGATTCTTCAAAATTCATATACGGTTCCATCGGGACCAGTGATATACCCGCCATCAACCCTCAATCTTTCGTTTCGCATCGTCCCCCTTATAGTTGTAGTATAGTCTCCTCTACGTGGATTAAGGGGGGATAGTGGTGGACTGCATCTAAGACCATTATATCTGCTTGCCAATGCGGGAGACATATCCGAACTCATATCTGTACGAATTCCTTTTGACCCATAACCATAGCCGAGGTGAAGAACTCCGCTGCTAGTCTCAACCCAGTAACCGGTCAATTCTATCTTTTGTCCTGAGAAAATTTCTGGATTCACTGCAACTGTTGCAAAATCTGGATGTTCATATCCGCTGCTTCTTGAAGATGTTTGCGGTTGTTGAGGCTGATTTGGATAAGAGGTATTGGCCCGAGGTTGTGGAGATTGCCTAGAAGGCGTTGGGGCTTGGGAAGAACACGATAAGAGAAGTGCAGAACTAAGTGCTAATAATCCTGCTGCACTTGCAATAACTCCTCTTTCAAGCAGAGATTCTTTTGCCATTTTTTATATAATTATTATGGAGTATATAATTTATATATATTATGGTAATAAAAGAACTATTCATTATTTAATTCTTCTAAAACCGGAGTGAGATAAATATCGTGATGGGTTTTTAGAGCCTCATTGAGAGAGAGCCACTTATAATCGGAGTGTTCATTTGAGTCAAGCTGAATTTGGCCCTCAGCCTCGCTGATGAATGCTAACCTGATTGTGTGTCTCCCGGCAACTCTTAGGATATCTTGGGCATTTATTATCTGGGGAATTGATTTCATTTCCATATTTGTCTCTTCTTTAATCTCTCTTGCAAGAGCATCTGAAATCTTTTCTCCTGGAATGAGTCTTCCTCCGGGAACATCCCATCTGCATTCGCTTTCTTGGGGATAGGGCTTTGCTCTTTTCAGAAGAAGATATTCATGCTTATTATTTTTGATAAGTGCTTTTAGACTGACTTCTATTTCCATGTTTTTTGATAGATTAAGAATATTTAATGTTTTTCTTTTCAAATACCCTAAAAAAAGCGAGGTTTTTTAAGTATAATTAATTCTGTTATATAGATATATATTATATACCACATAAAAAAGAGGTAGAAATGATTCCTAAACCAAGTCAAGGCAATCGAGATGCTCCTGCTAAAAAAAATACAAAAGCGCCTGTGCCGGGGAGGCCAGGCAGAGAAGATGCCAGAGAGCTAATAAGAAAATTTGAGAACAAGCTCGGAAAAGATTTCTTTAATGAAGCTCCAAGAGACTATTCAAAGGAGTATGATACTTTCAGAAGAGAGACACTAAAGAACCTAGGTTGGTATGAAAAAGCATGCCAAAATATAGGAAAATCTCTCACAATCAAAGTAAGTAAGAAGGATCAAGAAAAACTAGAAAGAAATATTCAAGAGTCACATCTTAATGTCAAACCAAATGAAGTTTCGGGATTTTCCTGGTTTGCACTTCTTTTCGCTTTATTTTTGACACTGATGATTTGTGCTGCAATCTACTTATTGACTAATAAGATTGGAGGTGAACTTCTTCTTATCTTTTTCTTGCTAATATGTGTTTCATTTTTCTTATTCTATTATTTTAATACACTTCCTTCGAGAGTCGCTCAGAAATGGAGGCTAAAAGCTTCTAGCCAAATGATTCCTTGCATCCTGTATATCGTAGTTCATATGAGGCATACCAGTAATCTTGAAAGAGCTATAAAATTCGCTTCAGAACATCTTCAACCTCCTTTATCTCTGGACTTGAAAAAAATATTTTGGGATACTGAGACTGCTAAATATTCGACAATCAAAGATGCTCTTGATGCTTACTTAGAGGGTTGGAGAGAATCCTGTCCGGAATTTGTTGAATCTTTCCACATGATTGAGAGTTCTTTATACGAACCTGTTGAAGAGAGAAGAGTGGCAACTTTAGACAAGGCACTTCAGATTATTCTTGATGGAGTTTATGAGAAGATGTTACATTTTACACACGATGTAAAATCGCCCATAACAAATATCTACATGCTTGGGATTGTGCTTCCAACACTTGGCCTTGCTCTATTGCCTCTCGGTTCTACACTATTACAAGGAGCAATAAGCTGGTACCATGTTATTGTACTGTTCAATCTTGTAATTCCCTTCGCAATATTTTATATGACCAATAATGTGCTTGCAAAAAGGCCAGGGGGATTTGGAGAGACAGAGCTGCTGGAGAGAAACAAGAACTATCACTATTATGCAGACAAGAGCCACTACTGGAAAGCATTTTTCATATCATTTCCATTGTTTATCCTGGGAATTCTGCCATTCATATTTCAGTTCGGCTCCGGTATACTAGGAGTAAAGAAAGATTATACCTTCGCTGAAATCGGCCTTGAATTTTTAGGGTCGGGAAATCTGTTTGACTTCAGACTAAATGCCCTAGGACAGGTAGTGGGGCCTTTTGGAGTTGTTGCATTGATTCTATCTTTGTTTGTTCCACTATCTGTAGCATTATTTTTTATATTATTATATAAACTAAAGACCGAGAAATTAGTCAAGACCAGAAATCAGACAAAAAGACTTGAACAAGAATTCTCTGGCTCAATATTCCAGCTAGGAAACAGACTAGCTGACGGAACTCCTGCCGAGATGTGTTTCGGCAGAGTTGCTCAGAGCGCCAAAGGAAGTCCCTCTGCAGGATTTTTCTCGATGGTGAACATGAACATACAACAGGCAGGAATGTCTATTGAAGAAGCAATATTCAATCCTGCGAGAGGAGCAATAAATTACTATCCTTCTGAAATCCTGAAGACCTCGATGCAGATAATGATTGAAGCTGTCAAAAAAGGTCTAGGAATAGCTGCAAATGCATTGATGTCAATAAGCACCTATGTCAAGAACATACATGATGTGAATGAGAGACTGAAAGACTTGCTGGCAGATATTACCAGCAGCATGAAAAGCAATATGACTTTCCTTGCTCCTTTACTTGCTGCAATCATCGTCGGATTATCTGCAATGATAACGGGAATACTTGGAAAACTCAAGTTAATGATTGAAGGAGGAGTTTCTACAGAAACATCGGTGTTAGGCGCAGGAAGTATAGGGACTATTGTTGAGATGTTCGACATAACAAAAATGATCCCTCCTTACTGGCTCCAGGTCTCAGTAGGAATATACATTGTCGAAGTCATATTCATTTTAACTATAACCCTTGTAACAATCGAAGAAGGAGAAGATAAATTAGGAGAAAAATACCAAATCTCTAAGAATTTATCAATGGGAATGATGCTCTACTTTATCACGGCCTTGATAGCAATTATCTCTCTTGCGGTGCTAGCTAGTGTTGCAATCGGGGGGATTTCTCCTTGAACATAGGTTATCTTAAATCATTTTGCGCAGCACGGCGTTGTCTGCTTCAGCAGAGTGCTACAAGATATCAAGACTGGAAGAGAAATAATTATATTAAAAAGACAAGTCCAAGCTATTTCAAAAGATATATAAATCTTGAAAGTTGTTTTATATTATGGAACATAAAAGAGGGCAGGTTTCTGCTGAAGTGACTTGGTTAATAATAGGAATTGCACTGGTAGTCATTGCTATAATTGCGATTGTGTTGATAAAGACCGGCGCTACCAGCCAGATTAGCAATTTTTTAAATCAAATGCGATTTGGGAGATAAGGATGTCTGAAGCAGTCGTAAATGAAATCCCTAAATGGGTTAAAATTGCTATTCTTCTTGTTATTGTTTTCGTTTTTTTAGGAGGATGTGCCAAGCTGATATTTCCAGAGATAAAAAATAGATTCATAAATGACCAGACAAAAAAAGATGAAATTTCAAATAATTTTGATGTACTTCTAAGAAATCTAGAGGCTTGCTCACTATTGACCCAGGATGATTGTGTCTGCGAGGGATTTCCATCATGGCCTTCATTTCAAAAAGAAACTATTCTTACGATGGAAACACGAGGCATTGTAACTACATTTGTATTAACCTATGAAAAAAAAGAGCTTAGAAAAGAGCAGTTAGATAATCTAAAACTTAATGCAAAGATTATAAAGCAAACCGAACCAGGAAAAATCTATTCTTATGAAGAACTAACAAGTGATCCAACCCACATTATGGAGAATCTTGCAAGTGATCCAAGAATAATAATGGATTGGAAAACAAGTCCTCCGGTCCTTTCACTTGGCGGAGATCCTGGACCAGGTTTCTTTAAGGGTTTATGGCAGGGCGTATTTGGAAAGAATGAAAGAAAAGCAGTAAGCGGCCTTGTCTATAGGAATCAGGGAAAAATTTATTTTTTAACTTCCTTTGAGCCAGTAGACAAATTATCATCTTTTATTGGCAGTATGAAGAAATGCGGCAATAACGCATAGAAAGAAAGGTTTAAAAATAATAAAACTATGTAATATTATAGGCACGTTTAAAAAAGAGGAAAATGAAGAGCGTAATAAAAAATAAGAAGGGTATTGAAATTAATATAGCGACAATCATTATTCTTGTCCTAGCTATCCTTGTTCTAGTAATTCTTGCAATGTATTTCACAGGAGGAATGACTAGCTTGTGGAGCCAGATTGTAGGAAAGAAAGTAGCATATACGGGAAGTGCACTAGATGACGCTAAGAACAAATGTGAAAATATTTTTACGATAGACCAATTCTGTACACAGAAAGTAGACCTATATAACTCTGCTAACAAAACAGTAGACTATGTGTGTTGCTTAAAATTGGGACAAACTATTACCTATACAAAACCTGTCTTCAAGTATGAACAACCAGATGGAACAATAAAGGAAATAAGAACTGACGCGGATTGTTCTCAGTTAGGATACGAACCTCCTTGCGCTTAATTCTAAAGTCCATCAAAACTTTTATATATTCTTTTTATCTAATAGGCGTGTACTAAAAATGTTCAAACAAAAAAGAGGCGTGGAACTTACTACGAATACGATTATACTTCTTGTTATCACAGTTCTTGTACTAGCGATTATTGTATTATTTTCTACAGGCGCACTGGGTGACCTCGGTAATCAGATATTTGGCAAGATAAAGTGGGCTTTTGGATTATGGCCTAAAAGCCCAACAGGCTGATTCTTTTTCAATTAATTTAAAGGTCCTTTAAGTAGGAAATTTTAAATAATGCATATTGCTCTTTTTATCATGAAGAATAAAAAAGGGATGAATATGACTCTGGAACAGCTCATAAAAATAGTTCTTGCAATCATGGGTGTTGTCATGTTCTTACTTCTTATTTATATACTTGTTTTTAGAGTACTTTTCCCCGGCGGACTTGCGGATAATCAAGCAAAAGGAACTGTTGAAAGCCTAGCGGTGAAAATAGATTCCATACAGCAAGGAGAATCAACAGATAGTGACCCTGTAGAGAATCCAAAAGGCTGGACAATAATCGGTTTTAAGGGTGATTCAACGGCAATACAGGGTTTTGCTAAGCCCGATGCGTTTATTGGAAAACCCGTAGTCTGTGTGTGCCAAAAAACATGCAAACGAGAGGCATGCAGAGAATTAAGAAAACCCTTGCAAAGTGATGCAACAGAACCTTTTGTCTTCAAAATAGGAAGTATAAAAGAGTTTACTATTACAGACATGGGAACATATTATGATATACAAGAAAAAACAAGCTCTGGTGGAGGAGGAACCAGCGGAGCAGGATAAATAGAACAAAGAGATAAAATGGGCGAAGGAGAATCTATGTCCATGCCAGTAGAGAATATTATGCGGACAATTATGTGGTTCGTACTTGCTGCACTTGTTGCCGCAGTTTTATATTTTGCACTCAAAGCAGGGAAACTTATTTAATAGATAAAAAATTAAGATATTATTAAAATGAAACTAACAAAAAAAGGGGCGATTGTGACTTATACAATAATCGGGGCAATCCTGATTATCATTGCAGCGGGAATCTTGTTTTTAGTCTATGGACAATTGCCTAAAAATTATGATAAAGAAGCTTGCCACAATTCCGTTATTATGCGAAGCAATGCGATATTGCGGGGGGAGGGTGCTCTTCCAGAAGTCTATCCTTTAAACTGCAAGACTGAAAAGATAACTGTAAAAGACCAGGATCCAGAATTAATTAAGAGAACAGTTGCAAATGCGATGTATGATTGCTGGTGGATGATGGGTGAAGGAAAACTGCATCCGTTTAGCGAGAGTGGCTGGAGGCAATCGGGAATGTTCGGCATCTCTAGAGCGAAGTGTGTTGTATGCTCTGTTATCAAGTTTGATGACACCTTGAAAGAAAACCCAAAACAATTTGATTTAATGAGATATCTAAGTGATACTAAAGTCCCTCTAAAAAATATAACTTATCTTGAGTATTTTGCAGAAAATCCCGGACTTAGAGCAGACCGTCAAGTCCAAGTTGAGCAGAGCACGACAAAAAATGATATTGCTATAATTTATATGTCTATCATGGGAGACGACATTGGGAGCATGTTGAAAAGAGAGATTGCAATACCCTTATCTCTTGTTGTAGGCGGTTTAGGAGGAAGCAAAGCCCTTACCGGTTCTTTTGGTACAATAGGGAAATTATTTATGGGTGGCGCTGGAGCAGCGGCTCCTGCGGGAGCTACAGCCGTGGCAGCGCCTGCGATGTATGAAGGCTGGACCGTGACTAGTACTCTTTCTCCTGCTGTTTCTGGAGCGGGCTCGACTGCTATGTCGGGAGCTGCAAAAGCAGGAATATGGGGTGCTGTTGCAGTCTTTGCAGTAATAACTGCGGGACAGATAACTACTTTCTGGGGCAGTACACATGCTTCAGCAGTCCATTGTGATGGAAACAGAAATGGGTGTGATGCGGTGATAGTCACAAACTATGATGCAGAAGGCTTGACTAACGCTTGCCAGGATATAGAGAGCATACCCTGACTAAAAAACTTTATTAACCCCTTAGGCTTTTTCATTTCATGAATCTAGGGAATAAAAGAGGTAGTGAGAATCTTACTTTTCAGTCTATAATGACTCTTGTCTTTACTATGGCTGTATTTGCGGTTCTTCTTTTTTTCTTGGTGAACAATGCTTCTGGAAATCTTGCCAAAAAACAGATTCTTGCAAAACAATTATGTCTAGTCATGACTGAGTCAGATCCTGGAACAATGATAAATTTATCTTTCACTGGAATCGTTGAAAGAAAAGATGCAGGATTCTCCATAAAAAAAGACAAGACAGATATCGCTTATTATTACCCTTGTTATGGAAAAGATTTCAGCGTTGTCCAAGATAATAGATATTGGATGATAAATATTAATTAAAATAGAAAGAATGAATCAGATAAATAAAGAGGTAACTAATTGAAATAAACTTAAAAAAATGGTTTTGGTGAACCTTCGAGTTCACAAATTTGCAAAACCTAATTACTTAAACAAATACATAAAAATCCAAATAGTTGAAAATAATAAACCTATCTCAAAAGATAAAAATAAAATGATATCAAATAAAAAAGCACAATCCGAGTATCCGGTTATCTTCATCTATAGATTCTTAATAATTATCTTAGTGATAGGGGTAATTGTGGGGGTTGTTTGGTGGAGATTTTCCCAGCCCTATGATGTCAGGCCCATGGAAGCTAATGCACTAGCTAAAGCGAGCATCTCTTGCCTCACAAACGACAGTATCCTTGTACTTAATAATTTCAATGAAAAAACAATCAGTGACTGCTTGGAGATTGATAAAGAAAATCTATTCATGAATTTCACTTTGGGTGAAGAGGGGGAAAAATTTCTTGCAATTGGAAATAAAGATCTTGAACCGTACTGTGGGACAAAGGCTACTGGAAAAAATCTTCCATTATGTTTCAATCAGAATTTTAGAGTATTAGATTCTAATTATGTAATGAATGACCTACATGTTCTGATAGCAATAAATAAACAAGAAAAAAACGTCTAATGCTAAAAAACTAAAATGAAAAAAATACTAAGAAACAAAAAAGCGCAGGTCGGAGAGGTTATAGAAGATTTTCCTGCTTTTGTTGTAATAGCACTTATGCTCATTATCCTTGTTGTCTTCACAGTACTTATGTATAAAGGAGAAACAAAAGCCCAGCAGCAGAAGATTGATGAGAAGATTATACAAGATCAGATGGAAATAATGCTAAATTCACTGATGCAGGAAAGAGTCAACGGCATAACTTTCGCAGATTTAGTGAGAAAAAGAGATCCTTCTGTCACAAGCAGATTAAATCAGGAAATTTGGAAGATATATGAAGTATATAATCAGAGAGGCGGAATAAGAGTTAATGTCGGAGGAGATGCAAAGGTCTACTACACCGATGCGGTGAATGAATGCAAAAAAATAGATAAATTTGGAAAAAATGTTTGCTTTTACATTCCCGGAGAAGAATTAATCTTAATCAAGGTAATTACTTTTTATGGCAGCATATAAATCCAGAAAACTAAAAATGAATACAAATAAAATAATAGAGAATAAAAGGGGCATTGGTTTTGGGAGAATGCTGGTTATAATCGTCCTTGTACTCCTGGGCTTATCTATTTGGATAATGACTGTATCAATCCCAAAAGTTGGGCAGAGCATTGGAACAGATTCGTCAAATTCAATAAATGATATGAACCCCAAGTTTTATTTTCAGGATTCTATGCGGCTCTCCCTATCTCGATCTATAAAGACTCTTGCGGAAAGTTCTTTCATAAACAAAGAGAATGCGGGGTGCTTATTATATGAATCATCAATTATTTTGAATGACAATTGCAAGCCAGAGATAGATTATATAAATTATATAATCTCTCAAGATACTTCAAATTATATCCAAGAGTATCTGAAAAAATATCTTAATCAAGATATTCAAGTAGCTTGCAGTATTGAAGGGAGTAATCTTGTCTGCGAGAGCCAAGAGATTGAATTGACTAGTTCTAAACCAGGGCCATACTTCAGCTATTCTTTAAAACGCAACTTTAAACTAAAAAATTCAATTGATATAACAAATTATAATCTTGAAGAGATTCAGAAAGTTTATGGACAAGCAAAAACTTGTGCATCAGACCCTTCTAGCCCATGCACAATTACCTCTCTGGCTTGGCAGATTGATACTCTAGAACAGCAGGGAGATTTCTCGGTATTTTCTCTGAAAACAAAGGCAGATTATCCAAATGACGCAGATTCTGGGCCAATAATCTGGAGTTTTTCAATGAAGAAATAGTTCAAATTATGTATGCGTTTGACTACATAAAACTTTAAAAACAAAAATCGAGTTCTAGGAAGATGATAAAGGCACCATATGACCAGCTTATTGAGAAGATATCAAAATTAGCTGGCTTAGAAAAAGAGGAAGTCACAAGAAGAATCGAGGCTAAAAAGGCGAAGCTCTCTGGACTTATCAGTAATGAGGGTGCAGCCCAGATTGTGGCTGCTGAACTTGGAGTTTCTTTCGAAAAGCAGAAATTAAAAATTTATGATTTGATGATAGGGATGAAAAAGATTTCAGTTACTGGCCAGGTCATTGAGGCGCCGGTCATAAAAACATTCAAAAGACAACAGCAAGATGCTGAAGTCGCTTTCTTCATGATTGCAGATGATACTTCTAATATCAGGGTGGTTCTATGGGATACGAAAGACATAGAACTAATCAAAAATGGAACAATAAAAAAAGATGCGGTAATTGACATAAAAAATGCAGATGTCCGTGGAACTACTGTCAGAGACCTGCATCTAAATTCAAGCTCAGACCTGTCTTTAAGTGATGTAAAATTTGATAGTGTAGTGACCCAAAAAGAGGCCCCTTTACTGAGAAAAATAAAAGAAATCAAAGCCAATGAAAATGCAAGTATCAGGGCATATATGCTCCAGATGTTCAATCTTTCTTTCTTCAATGTCTGCCCAGAGTGCAACATGAAGGTTAATGCCGAAGGAGACAAGTTTGTGTGTGTGAGACATGGAAATGTAATGCCTAGAAAAAGAGCAATAATGAATATGATTATCGACGATGGCTCTGAAAATATGAGGGCAATCGCTTTTAATGATATGATCCTGAAGATTTTCAATCTCCAAGATAATTCAAAGTTAGAGGACCCTCTGTTCATAACTGAAAAAAAAGAAGAAATGCTAGGAACAGAATTCTTTTTCACAGGCAGGATAAAAAAGAATGCTCTTTTCAATAGAGACGAGATAATACTCTCAAGCTGTGAAAAAACAAATCCAGAGATGGTCATCAAACAGTTTTCTCAAGAACGTGGATAGAAAAAATGCTTTCGAGAACACACTTTATCTTCAACTTGATGATATTCTTGATTCTATTAAAATTAAAGGTTTTTGGCTTTTCTTTTAATTGGATAATCCTCTTGATATTTTTTATTGCAACTCTTCTCCCAGATATCGATGTTGCGGGCTCGTGGATGAGCAAGAAAACAAAACCCCTAAGCAACTTTCTTCATGTCTTTGTCGCCCATAGGGAGGTTTTCCATAGCCTGGCTTTTGCCTTACTTGCGGGCCTAATCACCTTTTTGATAAGCCAGAATTGGGCGTATGCTCTACTTGCTACTTTCTTTTATTTATTACACCTTTTACTTGATTGCGCAACCAAATCCGGAGTAGGATTATTTTGGCCTTTTGAAGTGAGAATAAAGGGCAAGATCAAGACAGGTGGCTTGATTGAGGCTATTTTTTTCGCTTTCTTTGCCCTGGTTTGCATTGTTCTAACTTTTATTATGTTATAGAACCTATATTCTAGACAAAAATAATGCTTATAAACCCCGATTAATTAATTGGAACATGGCCAAAGAAAAAGAGAAAGAAGAGGGAACTGGAACAACTGAAGAACTAAAGCTTACTGATCTTCCAGGCATTGGTGCAACAACTGCGGCTAAGCTTGAAGAGGTAGGTTATGGCGATTTAATGAGTGTGGCAGTCATGACTCCTTCTGACCTATCGGCCCTAGCTGACTTAACAGAGGCTACTGCTAGAAAAGCAATTGCAGCTGCTAGAAAGATGCTAAAATTAGAGTTTGAGGATGCTACAGAGTATCTTAAAAGAAGAATGGAAGTGATCAAGATAACCACTGGTTCAAATAATCTAAATTCATTACTCGGAGGAGGAGTTGAAACTAGAGCAATAACCGAGGCCTATGGTGCTTTTGGTTCTGGAAAATCTCAAATTGCCCATCAGCTTGCCGTAAATGTCCAACTTCCCTTAGACAAAGGCGGAGCAAATGGCAAGGCAGTCTGGATTGATACTGAAAGTACATTCAGACCAGAAAGAATCAAAAACATGTGCGATACATTGGGGCTTGATTTCACAAAAACCTTGAAAAATATATTTGTTGCAAGAGCATTTAATTCAGATCATCAGATATTACTAGTTGACAAAGTTTCTGAATTAATTAAGAAGGGAGAACCAATTAGATTGCTAATTGTTGATTCTTTGACAGCACACTTTAGAGCAGAGTTCGCTGGACGAGGGCAACTAGCAGACAGACAACAGCGATTGAATAAACACTTACATAATTTAATGAGGCTTGCAGAGGCAAATAATCTGGCAGTTTACATAACAAACCAGGTCATGGCTGATCCTGCAATGATGTTTGGTGACCCAACTAGGGCTATCGGCGGGCATATTGTTGGTCATGCTTCAACATATAGAATCTACCTAAGAAAAGGAAAGAAAGGCTCAAGAATCGCAAAGATGATTGATGCTCCAAACCTGCCAGAGAGCGAGGTTGTTTTCTTCATCCACGAATCTGGAATAAATGACGAAGAACCCTAGAAATTAGAAAGATTTTTATTCTTCTATTTAATTGAATTATATGGATAAAAAAGAAATTCTTGAAAAAACAAAAGAATATATCAAAGAAAAGTTTTCTGGAGAAAGCACGGGACATGATTGGTGGCATGCTTGCCGAGTCTGTAAACTGGCGATTTATATCGGAAAAAAAGAAAAAGCAGATTTATTCATTATCGAACTCGCTGCTCTTCTGCACGATCTTGGAGATTGGAAATTCAACAAATGCACAAATAAAGATAAGAATCCTGAAAGAAAATGGCTAGAGGGCCTTCAAGTTGACGAAAAAACAATTAATCATGTGTGTCAGATTATTGAAGATACTTCTTTTAAAGGCGCAAGTGTAAAAACACCAATGAAAACCAAAGAGGGCATGATTGTCCGGGACGCAGACAGATTGGATGGAATTGGCGCGATTGGAATAGCTAGAACTTTTGCTTATGGGGGCAAGGTCGGAAGACCTATTTACGATCCTTCTGCAAAGCCCAGACCGCATGAAAATTTTGAGGATTACAAAAAACATGGAGATTCTGCTTCAATAAATCATTTTCACGAAAAGCTATTCCTCTTAAAAGACAGGATGAATACAAAAACTGCAAAGAAGATTGCCAACAAAAGACACAAGTTTATGAAACACTATCTAAATGAATTTATGAATGAGTGGGAAGGTAAGAATTAAACTATTTTCCAAATTGATCATCTAGACTTGATTTCTCTTTCTTCTTCTTTGATGAACCTGATTTTGACCTTGGCCTTGATTTTGACTTCTCGACACTCTTTGTTGTTTCCTTTATGACCACAACTTTGTCTTCATCTGAATCTGATTCATCATCACGACTTTCACTTAATTTCAACATGCCGGACTTTGCCTTTACATTTGAGGCAAGAGGCTGGAGAACTTTTGAAAAAGTTTGCTGCAGAGCCGAGACTTGTGCAGAAACTTCTTTCATTCTTGAACTATCTTCCTGAATTTTCTTAATTATTTGATTTCTAAGATTTTCAAGATAGGCAAGCTGCTGTTTCTGCTTTTCTTCTAGAGATCTCATCTTTACCTGGAGAATCTGAATACTTGAATCCGAACTTACAGGCCTCTGGACCACAGGAGGAGCTTTTGGAAAATGAGAGATAACTGGTTCAGATTCATTCTCTTGCTCTTGGGCTGCCTGATTCCTATCAAGTTCGAGCTTGACCTTAGCCTGATTAAAACCATCGCTCATTTCAGTGGGGGTGTAACCCTTTTGCTTGAGATATCTTAAGATATCAACGTCTTTGTAACCTCGTTTATTCATCTCGAGTATAATATTTGTTGGAACTGGTCGCGTCATTTTTTGGTATATGTTTGAGTTAAGTTTATATTGAATGCTATTAGAGAGTTTGGTGAACTATTAAGTTCACGGCGTTGCAAACTCTTTTATTTATCTTATTATTAATAATCTTTGTTTGATTTATCTTTATTTATCTTATTCTTCAACAGGAATTATTTTATCTTTTGAACTGGCCTTTTTGTTTTTCAAGGCCGCATTTAACATCTGTTTTACATCTTCTAGAGTTGCATACTGCATTGGTTCCCATGCCTTCATATATTTATCAAGTGTCAAAAGTTCTTGTTTTCGAGCATAGTCTGCAGACTGTTCTAATAGAATCTGGGCGGTATTTCTTATCTTCTCTATATCTTGTTTTAAGGAAGACATGTCATCAGAGAGCATCGCCATCTCTTTAGTCAGCCTTTGATTATTGCTAAGCAGGGTCTGACCTAGAACTGCTAATTTCTCATGGAGTGTATTCTGTTTCTCTTCAAGGTCATTTATTCTTGTGCTGAATTGAGAGAGCATTGCACTTAACATGCCTGCTTGTCTTGGGTCTGTTGCCATATTTGTATATTTATCCTTACCTATTTTTCATTATCTCTAAGTTTAGTTGATTTAAATATTTATCTTGCAAACAAAGGTTTTTTAATTAGTATTTTCTTTTATATTAGATAAAAAAGAGGCTGGAAAATAGAACTGGAGTTGAATAATCAAAAATGATGTTTAAAAATGATACTAAGCTCTATGCTTATGAAATAAAGAGAGAGGCGGGACAGGACGTAATCTATGTAAATTATATGGGCGCTGCCGGAGTTCCGGATATTGCGGATTCTGCAGTTATCATGTCAAGAGCAATAGACTATTTTATTGAAGTTCCATCAGCTTCCAAGATTGTTTTTGTCCAACAGAGAAACTACAGTTATCCTTATGGGCAAATGGAGATGCTGCTAGAGATTGCACAAATGTATGAAAAGCTTATCAAACAGGACCGAATTCTCCTAACTACGACCCTCGCACCTTTTTCATGCAAAAGATGCCTGGCAAAGAGATATGATGCAATGAGATATCTTATCCTGACTCTATTGAAACAAGACCCTATTGCCTGCTATGTTGAGGCAAAGAGAATCTATCAACAAGAGAAAGCGAGTGTCCCGAATGTTGTTCCTGAATGTTCTAAGTGCCAGGAAGATTTTCTTAGACTTTTGGCAAAGATAATATTGATGCTGCAAAAGACCAAACTGATAAAGAATGCCGCAGAGGGCATGAAGGATTACAAACTAAAAGATAGAAAAATATATCAAGACCTTTTCAGAGCAGAAGTAATCCCAAACTTTACATTCACGAGGCTTGTTGCTTCAATTCCTGCTGATGCGGAGATAATTGATGAATATGAAATTGGGGCAGATTATGACCGAAGCACAGTAACTATCCTGAAGATTCCAAATCAAACTAAATATCTCTATCATCTGAATTCACCTGAGTTCGGTTTAAATGAGGACTTGCAGAATCTTGTAAATGTTGCAAGAAATGTTCTCTTAGAGCATAAGCCAAGGTCTGAAGAATTTACAGACCCTTCAAGAATCAGACAAGTTTTTTTTAATATCGCAAAGGACCTTTTACAAGAGATTGCTACTTCAAGAAAAATGGACCTCGGTTTCAAGCAGATAAACAAGCTTGCAACAATCTTAGTCAGAAGCACAATTGGCTTCGGATTAGTTGAGGTATTATTGCAGGATGAGAATTTACAGGATATTATGGTAAATAGTCCTGCAGGAGCAGTTCCTATGTTTGTTAGGCATCAGGAGTATGACGAGTGTGATACAAATATTGTTCCAAGCCAAGAAGATGTTGATTCATGGGCAGCTAAGTTCAGAATGATGTCAGGCAGACCTTTAGATGAAGCTAATCCTGTTCTTGACACAGAGTTAGAAATTGGAACAGCAAGAGCAAGAGTAGCAATTATCCAACAACCCCTAAGCCCGTATGGATTAGCATATGCTTTCAGAAGACATAGGGAGAAACCATGGACTCTGCCCTTATTCATCAAGAATAAGATGCTTAATGCCATGTCCGCCGGACTCTTAAGTTTTTTAATTGATGGAGGGAGAACCCTACTGATAGCTGGAACACGAAGCTCAGGAAAAACATCATTACTTGGGGCCTGTATGATTGAGATTATGAACAAGTACAGAGTCATTGTTATTGAAGGAACAATGGAGTTGCCGGTTGTTGCAATGAGGGGCCTAAATTATGATATTCTAAGAATGAAAGTCAGAGAAGCTCTTGCAAGAGAGACTACGGAGATGGCTGCGGATGAGGGTATTAGGACTTCACTAAGATTAGGAGACTCATGCTTGATAGTTGGAGAAGTCAGAAGTCAGGAAGCCTTGGCATTATATGAAGCAATGAGAGTTGGCGCTTTAGCAAATGTTGTTGCAGGTACAATTCATGGAGCTAGTGCCTATGGTGTCTTTGACAGGGTTGTAAATGATTTGAAAGTTCCAACCACAAGTTTCAAAGCAACAGATATAATCGCTGTTGTAAATCCAATAAAAAGTTCAGATGGTATGCACCGGTGGAGAAGATTATTAGAAATTACAGAAGTTAGGAAACACTGGCAGACCGATCCCCTGGCTGAAAAAGGATTCTTGGACTTGATGAAGTACGATGTCATAAAAGATGATCTAAAAGCAACTGATGATTTTATAAATGGTGAGTCAGAAGTCCTAAAAGAAATCGCTTCAAATGTAAAAGGGTGGGCAGGCTCGTGGGATGCTGTCTGGGATAATATACTTCTTAGGGCAAAGATAAAACAATCTCTTGTTGAGATGAGTGTGAAGGCCAAGATGCCTGAACTGCTTGAAGCAGAGTGGGTGACAAAATCAAATAATGCTTTTCATGATATTTCTGAAAAAGTCGAGAGAGAAATAGGGCTTCCAAAGGGAAAGAGGGTCTACAAAGACTGGGAAGAATGGATTAAAAAAGAGTTGAAAAAAAATAGATAAATAAATAAATACAAAATCAATTAAATTAACATGTTTACTTTTGATGAGGTGGTTGCGTGGATAGTTGCATCAGTTCTTTTAGGACTACTTATGTCTATGAAGATAGTGGGAAAATTTCTTTATTTTGAAACAGCACAAATATGGCTTCTTCTTGCATTCTCTTTGGTGATGGTTTTTTTATTCATCTTAGGAATGAAAATAACTGCCTATTATTACAATTGTAATATTAAAGTAAAACTACTCTCTTTCAGAAGATACTGGTGGGAAGACAGATTCAAATTAAAGTGGGCTTTCCCAATTTGGCTATTCCTGCCTTTAATCTCATTTTTCGTAAGTCTTGGACATTTCCTCTGGTCTTCAATACTTACTTTTGACTTCGAACCAATGCAGTCCAGAATGCGGAGGAAGTGGTATGAGATGGAAGAGAGGGATATTGCCAAGATAGGATTATCTGGACCAGTTGCTTCATTAATTTTTGCAGTAATTTTGAAAATTGTTGGACTTGGAACTTTGGCTATCTACCCGGTCTGGCTTGCGGTCTTATCTTTAATACCGGTGGGAATAGGATTCAAGATATTCAATGGATCAAGGATAATGACAATATTTGTGCTGGTCATTAGCTTGTTGATGCTATTCTTAATATCTTCAGCAAACATATTTGCCTTGGTCGTATTCGCTATATTAATTGCAGCGGTTGTTGTATTTGTATACTATAAAAAGTTTGAACAAGGCGGATTTGGCTAAATTAGAAAAATTCTTAGAATTACTTTTTTCTAAATCTTGAAACATCCTGACCAGAATCATCTGGACCAAAGGGAACAGGAAGAAGTTCTTTTATGCTTGTTATGAAAATCTTATCTTTTTTTGTATTTGAACATATTAACATTATATCTTGCTGAGCAATCTGGGCAAAATCATTCATAAATTGCCTGCATTCTCCGCAAGGAGTTACTGGCTCTTTACAATCAAATGTCTCTCCTGCTCCAATGACTGCAATCGCTTTGTAGTATCTCTCACCATCGGTATTTGCTGCAAGAATTGCTGCCCTCTCTGCGCATATCGTCCCTCCCTGCGAGGAGTTCTCTGCAAAGGTTCCAAGGTAAATCTTTCCAGAATTAGATAATACTGCTGCACCAACACAAAAATGTGAATAAAGATTATAGGATCTTCTCATGACACTCTCTGCCTTCAGAATTAAATCTTTCTGCCAATTCTCTAGCTTATTGAAAGTTGTTTCTTTCATTTTAGAATTACTTTTCTTCTTCAAGCTCTTCTTTTGTTCTTCTTATAACTTTAACGTTATCTAACTTGACAGTTATTGGGATAGGAACAGCGGCTTCAAGAAGCTCAACAATGACTTCTTCTTTTGTTTTATCAACTCTGACAACTTTGGCTTTCTCTCTTTTGAAAGGTTCTGTCAACATCTCTACGATGTCTCCTTTCTCTATATTGATGGTTGTTGCTACAGGTTCAAGCATCGTTTCAACCTCTTTATACTCTAGACTCTTGAAAATAACGCCCTTTACATAGGGGACATTCAAGGCTGCTTGCTGAGCAACATCGTAATCGAGGGCTTCTATGAGAATATAACCCCTAAGACCATGGGGTTTTATCACAGAATATACTTCGAGATTTTTCTTAGCTGCTTTTGATGCAATCAGCTCAGCTGACTGATCTTCCTTGTTTGTTATGACTTTAACGACAAATATCATTTTTTATTTTTTTGATTTTTTCTGCTTATTTCTATTTTTACACTCCGAAGAGGTATATGAATATTATACTTAGTAAAAAACCTAGAAAACCTATAATCGCAAACCCTATCGCTGAAATCTTTGAAACCTGCATAAGCTCGGTTTTTGTTGGTTTTCTAGCTACCTTCATTACCCTAACACACTGATCTATGAATGATTTAGTTTTAACTAAGATAGACATAAAAACAAGAAAACTGGATGTTTTTTAAATCTTTGGTTTGGAGCTTTTTAGGACATTTTGGCAGGCTTATTCCCCTTCAACAAAATCGATATCAAATTCTCCAGACATCTCTTTTCTTGCACGGGACTTTGTTGTTTCTTTATTACCCAAGATCTGGGGACTTCTAACACCAGTTACAATCAATAGGACCCTTAGGGTCTTATCCATATCCTCTGATAGTTGGGCTCCCCAAATCATTTTTGCATTTGGAGAAATTCTTCTTGAAACTGCCTCAATAACTTTCTTTGCTTCTTCAAGTGAAAGATCAAGACCACCTATAATATTTATCAGAGCGCCGGTTGCGTCTGTTATGTCCACATCTAATAAAGGATTTTCAATAGCTTTCTCAACTGCTTCTGTTGCTCTGTCACCTGAGTCAGCTTCTCCGACACCAATCATTGCAACCCCTCCATTGACCATGACCGCCCTTATATCCGCAAAATCTAGATTGACTAGGCCTGCTTTTGTAACAAGTTCGGTAATTCCCTTAACGGCATTTGTCAAAATTTCATCTGCTATCTTGAAAGCAGTATGCAACGGCAAGTCGGGAGCAAGTTCTAAAAGTTTATCATTTGGAATAACAATTAAAGTATCTACTGATTCCTCCATTCTTTCTAGGCCTTGCATTGCATTCTCATATCTTTTCTGGCCTTCAATTGTAAATGGAATTGTAACTACGGCTATTGTCAGAGCCCCCATTTTCTTTGCAATGTTTGCGACAACAGGAGCTGCCCCGGTTCCTGTTCCTCCTCCTAGGCCACAGGTTATGAAGCACATGTCGGCACCTTGCAATCTTTGCTTTATTTCATGCTCAGATTCTTTTGCAGCATCTTCTCCAACTTGGGGATTTGACCCGGCCCCTAGGCCATGGGTTAGCTCTTTTCCTATTAGAATTTTAGTATCAGCATAAGTATAAAGTAGATCTTGGGCATCAGTATTCAGAGCTATGCACTCAGCTCCTTTAATTCCTATTTCTTTCATTCTTGTCAGAGTATTATTTCCGCCTCCGCCTACACCAAAGACCCTGATAGAAGCTTTCTGCCTATTGATAATTTCTTCAAGTTCTTTATCTATCTCGTGAGTCTCTTCTCTTGCTTTAAAAAGTTCAGCCATCTTTTTTATATTTCTCCCTTTTATATTATAGTGTTGAGTTATAGATATTTAAAGTTTATTAGGATAGAGAACATATATCTCCCTTAATAAACTTTAATTATAATTAAAAAAGGTTAGGGCCTATTTCTCTTCTTTCTTAACTTTGTCTCCAAGTTCTTCTTCAAGACTCTTCTTAGACTCTGAGAATTCTATTTCAAGATTTAGGAGTTCTTTTATCTTTTTCTTTGCAACTTGCTGAATCACGTCTTGAACTTTTTGTTTTATGATTAACTTGTTCTCTTTTAGGTCAACATTTTTTTCATTTATTCCAAACATCTCTAGAATAATATTTGCCTTTTCTTTTGTGTCTTCTATTATTTTTATAATTTTATATTCGTAAAATAAATCTTTTCCAGCTAGAGGATGATTCATGTCTATTATTACTCTGCCGCCATTTACAGAGACGACTTTGGCGACCATGCCATTGACATTCACAAACATTCCTCTCTGGGGCATCTCTTCAAATGAAGTAAGGGGAACGGTTCTTATCAATTTTACATCTCTGTTTCCATAGGCTTCCTTGACTTTTATTTCGAGATAAAAGGTTTTTCCGACTTCTTTCCCTTCTAAATCTTTATCAAGGGATTTCAGAACCATCTCCTGACCTATGCAGAGCTTGACTGGCTTAAATTTGCTCTTGGTCTTCTCATCAGCCAATTCAGCTTCTTTTGCTTTTTCAAAATTAGTAGTATCAAAAATAGGACCGTCTTTTGTATCTACTCGACCGATGAAATCAAGTTCAATAAAATCGTTTTTTTTCGTTGCCATGATTTTCTTAGAAAAGAAGGGTTTTAAAGTTATTGCTTAATCTTTTAATCTGCCAGTATCTGTCCAAACACTATCTACGTATAGCAGATGTATTATTTTCTGGGCTTGTGCATACTCCGGACTTCGGACTTGAGCAGGATAATTTATTAAAAAGTCCCCTGTTG
Source organism: Candidatus Woesearchaeota archaeon (assembly GCA_964481435.1). GTDB lineage: Archaea > Nanobdellota > Nanobdellia > Pacearchaeales > UBA284 > JAPLYB01. The sequence continues at coordinate 59,985 of CAYZTH010000001.1, read as the reverse complement.
AGTGGGTGCCAAATCCCTCTTGCTTGCCCGGCCCCCTATTCAAAGCATAAAATGGGCTTATTTCAGCAACTACCCCCGCTAAATCCGGGACACGAATTTGAATATTTTCTCCGCCCTTTTTTATTTTAAAACCCGCAGTAGCCAATACCTTTAACAGTTTTTCTTTGTTTCTCCTGCGAAGAATATCATGACCATTATTGACAAAACTCATTTTTTGATATACCCTTTTTATTTTTAAACTTTTCTTTTATTCATTTTTTAGTTAATACATCACAATAAAGCTTAAATATTATAAAAAGATTAAAATTTAATGGAATGGAGAAAAGAACTCGATAAAGACATAGGGCAGTATGTTGAGGACCTTATCAAAAAAACTACTTTCTTTCCAGCATATAAAAATTCTAATAAGCCTGCAAATGCCCAGATATGGACTGCTATGGGAATCATGGCAAGGAAAATCTATGAACAAGAACTTAAAATCCAGCTTCTTGAAGGTGTTTTAAAAGAAATTGCTCCTAAAAAGAGCTCTAAGACAAGAGAGGAGATAAAACAAGCAAGAGAGGAGGTCGAACAGATCATGAAAGAGATAGCAAGAGGCAGGCCAATAACTGTTCCACGACCAAAGACCTCAAAAACAACAAAACCAGTCAGCATGGTCTTTCCAAAATTGAAAAGGACTGGCAAAAAGGGCAGAAAAGATGATATGAATGCCATTAAAGAGAATATCAAAAGGAATTTCTGATTAAAATGAATCTAGTAGCCGAATTACAAGAAATCGATGGTCTTTATCACGAATGGGCAACTAATAAAAGGAACGATGAGGCTGCAAAAACCTATTTTGGCGAGTGTTCTAGACTCTTAAACATTGTAATGGCTGGAAACATGTCTGTTCAAGACAGCAGGCAAAAAAGTGAAGCGGCTTTTAAGACATATGAAGCTATTAGGGAAGACGTATGGAAAACTTATCTAGATAAACTTCTTGCAAAAACAAAACCAGTCATTGAACTAATTACCGCAGACGCTAGCAAATTAAGTCAAGGAGTGGTTGTTACATACGCTGCGATGCATTGGATTCCTTATAACCAAATCAGAGATACGCCCACTGCCGAAAAGATTGGACGGCATATTAAGATGAGATATAATACTTTAGTTTATATGGACGAACAAAGAAAGAATAGAACAAAAAAGGTCGAAGCGAAGGCTTCGTGAACTTCTTATTGAAAAGCGAAGGTTTAAAAATTAATTTTTTCTTGTAGTTCATGGCAAATCTTGTTGATGCAAACAATGTCAAGTGTGGAAATAGTATCATAATTGATGGTGTTGCCTGCACTGTAAAAAACATTGATATAAGTAAAAGTGGAAAACACGGCGCCAGCAAGTGCAGAATTGAGGCTATCGGCATCATTGATGATAAGAAAAAGATTATAGCAGTTCCGGGTTCAGAAAGATTTGAAGTCCCTATGATTGAAAAAAAGAGAGCACAAGTGCTTGGGGTCAACAAAGAGACCGGCATGGCAAATATAATGGACCTTGAAACATTTGAAAGTTCGGAAATAAAGGTTGCTAGTGACTTATTATCTGACATAGTAGAGAACCAGAATGTTGAATACTGGGATGTTGAGGGCAAGAGGATAATAAAGAGATTGATATAATAAGAACATTTATAATACTAAATAAGATTACCAAGACACATTGTGTTCGTATGGGTTGCGACCCCTAACAAGTCACCCCGAGTACCGCGGCAGTCTTGAAATAATTAAATAATAAAATATAAACAAAAATGGCTGGAAAAATAGAAGCGGCGCAGGCAAGGCTCTTTAAGAATGTCTTTGTATGTAAGAACTGTGGAGCAAAACTAAGAGTTGAAGCAAGAAAGATTGCTGAAGGAAAAGTCAGATGCAGAAAGTGCCTTGCAAAAATTTTCAAGCCAAAAAGCAGGAAGGTAGTCAAGTAAAAATGAACCGAAAAAGAACTAAAAGATCCAGGTTAAGAGGAAGCAGAACAGCTGGAACAGGCTCAAGACAAAATTACCGAGGAAAGGGACATCGCGGAGGAAAGGGTATGGCCGGAACAGGAAAAAGGGCCGGACAAAAGAGACTCTGGGTCCTGAAATATGCGCCAGATTATTTTGGAAAACATGGTTTTACAAGCAGGCATAAAAAAATCAGGGGCGTCAATGTAGGATTTATCAATGATAAAATTGAAGTACTGATTAAAAAAGGAAAAGCCAAAAAAACAGGCGACGGTTTTGATGTTGATATGAAAGGTTTCAAGATTTTGAGTTCTGGAAAAGTTAATAAAAAACTTTTTATTGCGGCTTCTGGTTTTTCGAAAGCAGCTGAAGAAAAGATTACAAAAGCCGGCGGATCTATTAAAATATAATAAAGGAAAAAAGAAAAAATGGCCTTAAAGGATTTATTGTTGAACTTGCCTGCAGTCGAGGGCCCTGCTGAAAAAAAATTAGAGTTCAGTAAGAGGTTGAAGTGGACTTTAATTATACTTGGTTTCTTTTTCATTCTCTCTAATATCCCATTGTATAAACTTGAAGCAAGTGCCCTAAGCCAATTCGAATTCTTATCAATCATCTTTGGAGCAAGCTTCGGCAGCCTGATGAGCCTAGGTATCGGGCCGATTGTTACTGCATCTATCGTATTGCAACTTTTAGTTGGTTCAAAAATATTGAATATTGATTTACAGGATCCAAACGGGAAAAAACTCTTTGAGGGTCTGCAAAAAGTACTATCCTTATTCTTCGTTGTTTTCGAAGCGCTAATCTACGTCCTTATGGGCGGAATCAGAGCAATGCCTGGATTTGAGTGGCTGGTTATACTTCAATTAATCATCGGAGGAGTAATGGTCCTGCTTATGGATGAAGTAGTCTCTAAATATGGATTTGGTTCGGGAGTCAGTTTATTCATTGTCGGTGGTGTTGCCTGGCAGCTTTTCACAAAAGCATTCGGCTTCCTAGGGGCTGGAAGAGTTATCCAACCAACAGGAAAGGTATTGGTCTTAATCAACTCATTAATTAATCCAAGCAGTCCAGGATCAATTATAACTGCTAGTGTTGCATTTGCAGCTATTGCTGCAACAGTTGTTGTTTTCTTTGTTGTGGTTTATACGCAATCAATCAAAGTCGAGGTCCCCCTATCTTTCGGAAGAATCCGTGGAATGAATATCCGGTGGCCGCTATCATTTTTCTATACAAGTAACATCCCCGTTATTTTGACTGCTGCTCTGCACGCTAATCTGCAACTTGTTGCGACACTGGCAGAAAATGTTGCAAAGAAAGCCACTTTCCTAGGGCATTTCAGCAACGGCGTTGCACAATCAGGACTCGCATTTTGGCTATCCCCTCCAAACAATGGGATAATTGAACCGATAATCAAGGGATCTTTACAACCAGTTATGCTTGCTCAATCACTATTTTATATCCTGTTCATGGTAGCTGGTTCAATTGTATTTGCAGTATTCTGGGTCAAAACATCGGGGATGGATGCTTCAAATCAGGCTAGTCAGATTTCTTCAAGCGGATTACAAGTAGCTGGATTCAGAAGAGACCCACGAGTAATAGAATCAATCTTATCTAGATACATCATGCCACTAACAATCATGGGAGGAGCAGCAGTTGGTTTAATCGCTGCTCTGGCAGATATAACTGGGGCATTAGTTCGGGGAACAGGAATCCTGCTTGCAGTCATGATCTTATACAAGATGTATGAGGATATTGCTCAGCAGCATGCAATGGATTCAAGTCCATTGGCTAGAAAGTTTGTTGCAGCACAGTAAAGATATTCTGTAAAAAGATATATAAACCGCTTCTAACTTAGCTATTATCATAATTTTAAGTGATTGAAAGGAGGTTTAATATGAAAAATAATTTGAAAGCGATACAAAGCAACAACAATTCTAGCCATAACAAGGCAATTTTTGCTGTTCTTGTGGTGGTTGCCGTTCTATTAGCAGCCGCAATTGGTTTAAGCTTCTCAGACTTACTTTTTCCAGTCTCAACAGCCCCAACTGATAGCGAGTATGCTGGAGCAAGTTTAGGCGGAATGGGAACAAGCCTAACTTTAGGAAATCAGACGAATTGCACAGATTCTGATGGTGGTGCAAACATCTATCTAAAGGGTATAACCCGGGCCCCTAAAATGAATTTAAATAAAACGGGTTGCGTTTATTATAATTCAACTTGGATTTGCACAGACTTCTGTAAGAGCAGATCATGGCTCAGGGAGTTCTACTGTTTAAAAGATGAATGTCGCTACACGGAATATAACTGCTTGGCATATAATTTAAGCTGCAGTAATGGGGCATGCTTTAATGTATCAAATGAAATTTATGGCGAAGCTAGAGCGGAAATGGATGTCGCATCATCCCTTTGCTATGAAGTATGTATGATAAAATACAATAACAAAGATTATTGCTGGGACGCGTGCTATTTCCCACAAGGAGTTTAATTTTATTTTTTCTTTTTTTATTTTTTTCTTTTCAAAAGATATATAAGTATATTCTAGCTTCTTTTTAATTAATAAAATAGATTGATTGAAAGGAGGTTTAATATGAAAAATAATTTGAAAGCGATACAAAACAACAACAATTCTAGCCATAACAAGGCAATTTTTGCTGTTCTTGTGGTGGTTGCAGTTCTATTAGCAGCCGCAATTGGTTTAAGCTTCTCAGACTTACTTTTTCCAGTCTCAACAGCCCCAACTGATAGCGAGTATGCTGGAGCTTCACTTTTTACACCAACAACCAGTTCTTTGTTATCGGCCAGTAACGGAACAAATTGTACAGACACGGATGGTGGAATAAAACCTTACACAAAAGGAACTGTGAGATATAACGGAAAAACCTACACTGACTTCTGTTGGGAAAAGGGTAAAAATGTAACAATGTCTAATGTAACTGCAGAATTTTACTGCTGGAATAATGTGGCAAATAGAACACTGATTTATTGTCCTGACGGATGTTCTGATGGTAAATGTTTGATAACTGTAACAAATGCGACGCTTCCAGATACGACTCCGGGAGCGAAATTTGATGAGTTTTGGTTTTCACAGAATGGAAAATGCTGTGCAGGTCAATTTCATTATCATTGTTGCGCAAGGGATTAATTAATTTTATTTTTTTCTTTTTTTCTTTTCATAAGGTTTAAAAGCCGTAAATGACTTTCTTTTAGATGGTTAGTTTTATCACTGCTTTTATTCAATGGGCACCTATTGGACTTCCCAAAGGGCTCGTAAGTATCATTATTGTATCTGCGATTCTTTCTTTTTTATTGACTTGGGTCTACAAGCTCACTATAGATAAGAAATACAAAGAGGTAACAGAAAGGCAGAAAGAACTGAATAAAGAAATCAAAACAGTCAAAGACCCTGCAAGGATGAATGAACTTCAGAGCGAGATAATGAAGCTAAGCATGCAATCATTTAAGATGTCTCTAAAGCCGATGATAATAACATTCATACCCGTAATAATCATCTTTGGTCTTCTGAGAAGTTGGTATGCTGCTGCAGAAATTGGTAATATTTTTTACTGGGGAGCAAATCTTCCAATAGTTCATGATGGCGGAGGCTGGTTCTTCTGTTATATAGTTTTCAGTTTTGTCTTCAGCCTTCTTGCAAGGAAGATACTAAAGTTTTAAAAGCTGTAAATTTATCTAGTTTTAATAAAAATGAACAATAAAGAAATGGAAAAGGCAGTGATGGAATTCAATCTATTTGGGGCTAAGCTCCAGGAGATGGAACAACAACTTCAAGCAATAGAAAAATTTGTATTAGAACTGCAGACAACAAGCTCGTCTCTGAATGAATTAAAAGAAACAGGCATCAGTCAAGAGACCCTTTCACCAATTGGACAGGGAATATTTGTCAAATCAAAATTACAGGATAACAAAGAAGTAATGGTTGAAATAGGGGCAAAGGTTTTTGCTAAAAAATCTGTTGATGAGGCTCGAGCACTTCTTGATAAGAAAGCAATGAATTTTATGGCCTTAAGAGAGAGAGTTGCAGAACAAATGGAAGCAGTTGTACATAAGATGCAAAAGATTGAGGCAAGTTTAGTAGACGAGCAATCAAAATGAAAATCGGAGGGTTTTGCTGATGAAAATTCTAAATAAGATAAGGGCAAATAATCTTGGTTTTAATATTGGAAGAGCATTCTTATCAAATCGACTTATAATCAATAGTCCCGTTTATAAAAAGGCCTATGATAAAAAAATCAAGAAAGTAATAAAAAATTTAGAGGGCAAGCCGCCGATGAGCCTGGATATAGGTACGACAAATGCTTGCAATTCTAATTGTGTCATGTGCCCCCATCATCTGCTGAAAGAAATAGGTTTTATGGATATGAACCTATATAAAAAAATAATTGATAATTGCGCAAGTTTTGGCGTCAAAAGTGTTGTTCTTTCTTTTTTCGGAGAACCGTTGCTTGACCAGACAATAATCGAGAAGATAAAGTATGCGAAGAGCAAAGACTTGATTGTCGGATTCTACAGCAATGCATCTCTATTAGGGCTAGAGATATCAAAAAGGCTTATTGAATCTGGCCTAGACTGGATAACCATCAGCTTTGATGCATATTCAAAAGAGACTTACGAAAAGATAAGAGTAGGATTAAGGTTCGACGAAACCAGCGAGAACATAATCAACTTCATGAAAATGCGAAATGAACTGGGCCTGAAAAAGCCCTCGGTTTCACTTGTCCTTGTCGAACTTGATGAGAACAGGAAAGAGATAAAAAAGTTCTATAAACAGTGGAAGAATATTGTTGATGGCCTTAACATATTAAATCAGAGAAACTGGGCAGGAAACCTGGATAAAGATTCTGAGAAAAGCTTTCATTTTAAAAATCAGAAAAGATGGCCTTGCAGCTTCATATGGCAAAAGATGGTCGTTGATTGGAATGGCGATGTTGTCCTATGCTGCGATGACTGGAACCATAGAGAAGTCCTAGGAAATCTAAAAGAGGGTAGTATAGAAGATATCTGGTTTGGAGAGAGATTAAAGAAAATTAGAGAGAATCATCTCGCTGGAGAGTTCGATAAAGTCCCTCTCTGCGCAGCATGTAATAAAAAAACAATTTGGTGGCTTCTGAACTAAAAATTATTTAATCAATTTATAGAAATACTTTTTAACAACTTAGGAAGTTCTACGACAGATCTTAAAATATAATCTGGATGGTATCTTAGAAGTTTCTTTCTTGATGTCTGTCCTGTCAAAACCGAAATGCTCTTCGCTCTTGCTCTTTTCGCCGCGATTATATCATAGACAGAATCTCCGACGTGAATATCTGATTTTACTTCTGCAATTTTCTCTGCTTTAAAGATTTCATCTGGCCAGGGTTTAGGATGCTTAACTTCATCGGCCCGAATTATAATATCAAATGTGCTTTGAGAAATCTTTGCGGCTTTCATCAATAAATTAACTTCTTGCTTTGAACAGTTTGTAACCAACGCTATCTGAAAATCTTTTTTTAGACTTTTCAGTGTTTGCAAGACCCCGGGAATGGGTTTGGCAAACCTTATGGTCTTTCTTAAGAAGAGCTTATGCCATTTTCTTATGTTCTTAATTCTTTCTTCTTCTAATTTCGGCCTAATAGAAATTATAACTTCGGTGCTATGTCTACCATCAATAAATTTTCTTATAGATTTTTCGTTTATCTTTATGCCTTCTTTGCCAAATGCTTGTGCAAATGATAAAGAATGTGCTTTTGTTGATTTGACAAGTGTCTGGTCGAGATCAAAAGAAATCAGGGGCCTTGGAGATTTCATCTTATAGATTAAAGACTTTGGGATAGTGCTTTTGTAATTCATTTGTGAACGTCGCAGGTTCGAGGACCCCTAGCTCAGAGATAATCCCGGTCACAAGTGAAAGAGGGATTTCATCAAAAACAATGTTATTTATTTTCAATTTACTTGGTTTTTCAAACCATACTTCTTTTTCATCTCTTTTCTCTAATTTTTCCATGTCCCCGATGGCGGTTTTTGAATCGAACTTCCAAGAGAATGAACAGGCATAGCTTGGAGTATCATATCTTTGGGCAATTTCTGCCATGGTTTTATTTCCCACCTTGTTTATTATGCTCCGAGTGGTTATTGCATCTACCCCAAATAAGAATAAATCTGCACGTCTGATGGCTGTTGAGGCAGCAGAATCAATAAACATGGTAACGGGAATTCCTGCTTTCAAAAGCTCAACAGCGGTTTTTCTTCCCTGGAAATTAGGTCTTGTTTCAGTGTTGTATACTTCGAAGTGTTTTCCCTGTTTTTTAGCTTCAATTAAGATGGAGATGACTGTTGAGCTGTGACAGTGCGTGAATACTATTGAATTATTTTTTATCAATCTTGAACCCATTATCCTTATTTTTTTCCTAGAATCGTCCATAATTTTCAGTGTTCTTGAAACTCCTTCCTTAATTTCAGGAAAACTTAGGGCATGAGTAATGCAATTTCTTAGGCAAGGCTCGGTCGGCCTTAGAGATATCAATTTTTTAACTGACTGAGAATCGTGCCTGATGAGCAAGGCTTTCAAGGCAGCGCGTGCAATATTCTCTGCTCCCTGTATTTTTATGGACTTTATGTCTTGACAGATATTTTCAAACCTTTCTTTTTTCATGCTTACCTCTTTTTGTAATAATTTGGACATAATCTAAAAGAAAAAAGAGATTAAAAATCTATTGTTGAACAGGTAGAAAGCTTTTAAAAGAGGAAGCCGCTATATTTTAAATAGACAAAAAAGAGAGAAAAATGCTAGAATTCCTGATAAAGCCTAGAAAAGCTGAAAGAAAACCCGTTGAGATGCTGCTGATTGGTTTCTTCTACGCCATAATCTCTGTTTTGCTTGCAACTTTTTTATTCTATAAGAGCGCGGCCCTAGAATCGTACAGCAGTGTTTTCGTCGTGACATTTACAACAATGCTCTCCTTGCCTTTTATGTATTATCTAATCAGACTAGAAGAGAAGAAAGAGGATAAAATAAAAGAAGAAAAAATTCTTATCAAAGAACATGGAAAGGCCTTAACTGCAATGTTATTCTTATTTTTAGGGTATATCCTGGCTTTTTCCCTTGCTTTCATATTGATGCCACAGGACATGATTCATGCAAATTTCCAAGCACAGCTTGATTCGTACTGTTCTATCAATGCCGGAGATCTGAAGAATTGCGCACAAATCACTGGGCACACTATTGGACTTGATTTTAAAAGTAGGTTGAATGCATTCTCATCTATCTTATCCAATAATTTCTTTGTCATGCTTACAATACTCTTATTTTCTTTTGTTTTTGGAGCAGGGGCAATTTTTATCCTTGCATGGAACGCAAGTGTCATTGGAGTAGCAATGGGTCTGTTCGCAAAGGGCTCTCTTGCTAACATGCCTCTTTCTCTTTTGAGATACCTTATTCATGGAATTCCCGAGATTGCGGCATATTTTGTGACTGCCCTAGCCGGAGGAATAATAAGCGTATCGATAATAAGACACAAGCTTGGAAAGAAAGCGTTCTGGCATACGGTCCAGGATTCTCTAGATCTGATAATAGTGGCGCTAATAATACTAATTCTTGCGGCAATAATTGAAGTCTTTTTTACGCCTTGGATGATGTCTTTTTTTAAGATATAAGGACTAGTTTTAAAACCTGAAAATATAACCTTTAATAAGAAAAATGCACAAAATAACCAAAGATGCAATGACCCTATTACTTTTCTCAGCTGTTGCGGGAATTGCAAGCTATCTTTATTTCTTTGCCATGGCTAGGATGTTAAGTGTGGAGGACTACGGCCTCTTAGCTTCAATAAACTCCTTGATGTACATTTTAACTATTCCTCAAGAAACAATAAGAACCGTCGTGTCTGTTTTCATCGCAAAATTCAGAATCAAAAATGAGAAAGGCAAGATGCACTGGCTGATGAGCAGTTATCTCAAGAGGATGTTTCTCCTTTCGGGAGTATTATTTGTAATCTTCTTAGCAATAAGCCCCTTGATAGCTATGCTGATCCATACAACCTTTTCCATTCTTGTTGCAACATCACTCTCTCTGGTTTTTGCATTTGTTTTGCCGGTCATGTGGGGTATTTTCCAGGGATTTGAGAAGTTCAAAGCGATGGGCATAAATGATTCTATATTCAATGTGGCAAAATTAGTCGCCGCAATGGTCATTGTGGTCATGCTGCCAGCAAATATGAAAATCTACGGGGCCTTGCTTTCTGTGCCCATATCCACGGGCCTAGCATTTATTCTTGGTTATTGGTATTTTAAAGACCTAAGAAAGGCAAAACAACAAAAAAGTGAGGAAAAAACAACAAAATACTCCCTCGCTACGCTCCTTATCTTCGGCCTAGTTACTCTGATGTACAGCGTGGACGTAATAATCGCGAGGTACTATTTCACCCCGAGAATAGCCGGAGTATATGGCGGTATATCTACTATCGGGAAAGCATTATTTTTCATAGCTACCGGAATAAAGAGAGTAATGGTTCCGAATTTAGCTGGAGAGCATGAAAAAAATCATAAAAAAGAGAGTATGAATATTCTTAAAAAAGCAGGCGGGTTGATTGCTGCTCTTTTTGGTGCAGCTTTTATCCTTTCATTGTTCTTTTCTGAAGAATTCGTAAAGATAGTCTTGGGTAGCAAGTATCTGCTTGCTGCACCATATCTTAAGTACATGATACTCGCCATGGCCCTATTCTCTTTTGCTAATCTGCTGGTCTATTATAACCTTGTAACAAACAAGAATAAAAAAATGACCTTCAGAATACTATTGACCGCTGCTTTCTTGCAAATTGCCCTGTTAATCTTCTTCCACCAAAGTATAATGCAGTTCATCTGGGTGTTGATAATCCTTAATGCCCTTCTTTTGATAAGCATGTTTATTGTCAGCCTAGTGCAGCATAAAGAACGTGAGCCGCTGGCCCTTTTAGGCAGCATAAACATCTTCCATAAAGAACAAAAACCAGAATCAAAAAAGAAAAATTTGAAAAAGGAAAGGTATAAAAAGCGATTCCTTCTTAAGAAAAAATGAACGAAGTGAATACGGAAAATCCAGAAAAAAAGGAAAATTTGGAGGTAAAGGGGGATAAAACACCATCCAAATCAATTGGAACTTTCTTCAAAAAGTACTGGTTTGTCATTCTAGTCATTATCTTGCTTGCAGTAATTGTTTATTTTGGATGCCATCTCAGGACTACAAATATTCCTTATCTAAAAGATGTCACAAATGGAAATTATACTCTTGGTCCGGATCTTGATCCATTTTTATATTTAAGACTGGCAAAAGATATCTCTTCTGGCCAGTATCAACCAATAGACCATATGACTTCAGCGCCACTTGGCGCGACAAGCTATGCTAAAAATAGCCTGATGCCATGGGCAATCGCTTATCTGTATAAAATACTAAGCCCCTTCCTGCATGGACCTCAAAAAAGTGTTGAATTTGTTGCAATAATAGCCCCGGTCATCTTCTCAGGCCTGGCATTTATTTTATTCTTCTTATTCCTTTATGTAATATTCTCTTTTATGATGCCTAAAAAATTTTCGGCAATTGGCGCTTTGATTGCAACCTTGTTTTATGTTGTTGCTCCCGAAATAATCCATAGAACTACGGGGGGCATTCCGGAGATTGAGAGCTTGGGAATGGTATTCTTCTGGGCAGCTCTTCTGTTCATAGTTCTAGCATGGAAACAGGATAAAATCAAGAAGATGCTTCCTTTTGGAATCTTATCCGGAATATTCACGGGAATAATGATCTATAGCTGGGGCGGTTTCAGATATATTTTTATGGCTTTTGGATTGGCAACACTAATAGCTTTCTTGTTCAATAAAGAAAAGAAGAAGACTCTCTTGATTTTTGCATCGTGGCTGATTCCCGCATTGATATTTTCCATGTTTAAAGTAGGTTTGGGAGGAACTTTGCTATCTCTGCAAGATAGCGGTTTTTGCATTGCTATTTTAGGAGTCTTGATAATCGATCAAATTATTTTCAGTACAAAATTAAGGAAGATCAAAGACAAGATAAAATTGCCTGAAAGCGTAATCAGTTTGATAATCTCTGTTATTTTAGTCATCATCGCTATGCTGATTCTGAAAAGGGGCTTGCTTTCAGATTCTCTTAATATCATAATTGCAAAACTAATAAATCCGTTTGGTGGTGGGAGAATAGCCCTAACTGTTGCAGAGAACAGTGCGCCATATGTAATGCAAGTCTTGGCGTCTTTTAGTTGGTTCTTCTGGACATTCCTTTTTGGAACCTTCCTCTTATTTTATGAAGCTGTAAAGCACTTCGATGTCAAGAAAAGATATATCTATCCGGTTTATCTTGCGATTTCTTTGGTGATATGGTTGCTATTAATCTTCTCAAACCTCACTCCTACAGTGGACTATATGCTCCTGGGAATTTATCTCATCGTATCAATAGGCACTTTAATCCACTCTATACAGAAAAAAGATTGGAATTCCCTATTGAATGTGGGATTTGCATTCTTATTGTTTAATCTCATTTTTTCAAGGGTTTCTGCTTCAGACATCCTCAATGGAGAAAATGCTTTCAGCAGTATCCTCTATTTTGGAGGGATAATTATCTTTGTAGCAATAATGCTATTTATGTACATATACGCCAATGCAAAAAAAGATGAAAAATTAAATGAAGACTTAAAAAAAATAAATTTCATACACCTTCTTCTACTATCGTTCTTCTTCTGGATAATTATCTCCATGAGGGGTGCGGTCAGATTATTCTTCATCGTCAGTCCTGCAATAATCATCGCTTCGGTATTCTTACCTGTAAAACTATCTGAATATATGTTTACAATAAAGAAGAACGCTTATAAGATACTCGTCTGTGCTGTGGTGATATTTATTGCAGTATTCTTGATAATAAATTTCTTGAATAATGAACAATCAGCCACTCAAGAGGCAAGAGCCACTGTAAACAGCGCCTATTATGAACAGTGGCAGAAAGCAATGGAGTGGACAAGAACAGAGACACCAAAAGATTCTATATTTGTGCACTGGTGGGACTATGGTTATTGGGTTCAGTACTATGGGCAGAGACCAACAGTCACAGACGGAGGTCACTGGAATGCGTTTTGGGACCACGTCACTGCAAGATATCTTCTAGATGCTAAAAATGAATCAACAGCCCTACAGGTCTGCAAAGCATATAATGTTTCCTATGTCCTTATTGATAGTTCAGATATAGGCAAGTACTCTGCGTTTGCGAGCATCGGCTCTGATAAAACAGGATTAGACCGGCTAAGCTGGATAAGTACTTTCTCTCTGGACCAAAAACAAACTCAGGAAACAAAGAATGAAACAATCTATGTTTACGCAAATGGCAATTATGGCACAGCCATAGACGAGGATATGCTCTGGAATGGACAATTATTCCCCATGCAAAGAGCTGGAATCGCTTTATTTTTATTGACCATAGACAAAAACACACAATCAGTAAACAACCTTGAAGCAGTCATGGTCTATAATGGCCAACAGTATCGTATTCCAATAAGATATCTATGGGCCCAGGGGAGAAGATATGACCTGAGAAGAGGTAATGAAAAAATGATTGAATCCATGCTTTATATTATTCCAAGCATTTCTCAAACAGGAGTAAATAATCTTGGAATCGGATTATACTTAAGTGAAAAAGCCCTTAATACCCAGTGGGTCAGATTATATCTTCTAGATGAATCAGAAAACTTTGTATTGGCGCATAATGAGCCCTCTCCTTTTGTGAAACAGCTTAGGGATAATTATAATCTAACAATCGGAGACATTGTTTATGCTGGAGGAGTCCAGGGACCTATTAAGATCTGGAAAGTGAATTATCCAAGTAACACCCCTTACTATAATGAGTATCTGGAGACGAATGTAGATATATCAAATCCGAACACTTTTGGAAAATTAGACTATCTGGGAATTTAGGGGTATAGGAAAGATTTATAAGATTTCTTAATTTTTTGGATATACCTAAATATCTCAATAAATAAAATGTTTTGGACAAATCTCTCTATTTTAATTTTGATCTTTGCCTTAGCCTTTTTTCTGTGCTTTTTTCTAACAAGATGGTGGATCAAACTTGCCGGCTCCCACAAGAACATGCTTGTTCCAGACATGAACAAATACAAAAAGCCACTTGTCCCCAAGGTTGGAGGCATAGCTGTCGCGATATCCATTGTCGTGACTATTTTTGTCTATATGTTCTTTAGAACATTTATCATTAATTCCATACTGCACAATACTGAAATCCTTACGATGGTCATCACACTACTGCTTGCTTGTTTTATCGGATTTATAGATGATATATTCGGCTGGGAGAAATCTTCCATAAGTGGTTATAAGAAGATACTGATGACAATCCCCCTAGCTATCCCTTTAATGGTCATTAATGCTGGCGACTCCTCAATAATCCTTCCTTTCTTTGGAAGTGTTAATCTTGGCCTGATATATCCGTTGGTTATCATACCCCTGTCTATTGTTGGCACCACCAATGGGTTTAATCTATTGGCAGGGTATAATGGGCTAGAAGCGGGTTTAGGGGGCATTGTATTCGTCTTTTTAGGAATTGTTTCACTAGCTACGGGACAACAGTGGCTAGCTTTAATTGCGGGCATCATCGTACTTGCTTTGTTTGCATTTTATTTATTAAATAAAATTCCTGCGAGGATCTTTCCTGGAAATACCCTGACTTATGTCATAGGTGCTTTAATCGGCTGCTTCGCAATACTTGGAAATATGGAAAAACCCGCAGTCATCTTATTCTTGCCATTCATAATTGAGGGAATCTTAAAAGCATTCAGCAAATTTAAAGCATGGAATTTTGGGGTTCCAAATAAAGATGACAGTCTAGAACTTCGCTACAAAAAGATATACAGCCTTACTCATCTAGCAATATGGGTTCTTAAGAAAGTGAAACCCTCTCATAAAGTCTATGAAAAAGATGTTGTTGCACTGCTTCTAATTATTGAAGCCTTGCTTGGAATCCTGGTCCTAGCAAATATAATCTTTGGCTTTATATAAACAGAACAAAACGCAAAAATATAGATTTATAAAATATATCTGGTTTTATTCTTCATGAAAATCGCTTTTGTAAATGATACTTTTTTAAGAGGGCGTGGCGCAGACACTGCACTATACGAAATCGCAAGAAGAATCGGAAAAAAACATGAGGTGGATGTAATAACCTTTGATGCAGATTTCCCAGAAGAGAACTTTAAGATAAAACTTGTTTCTGGAAGAAAATTAGTCACCAAGACCTGGAAAGATTTCTTATTTTTGAACAAACTTGCCTCTTTAAAGAAAGCTACAGAGGGATATGACCTTGTCAATTTGCATCATTTTCTGTTAAACCTAGCACTATGGAGAAAAAACCTAGTAGTCACATATAATGGATCCCCTGCTTATGGAAACACTGAAAAAGGATTTAGAAGATTCATGAGGGCCTGGGCAGTTTCAACAAATAATTTCCTTTTAAGATTTGTTCCTAAGATAATTGCTATATCAAAGAGCATAAAATGGGAATTGAAGAGAAAAGGAGTCAGTGATAAAAGAATAGAGATTATCTATGATGGAATATCAAGCGAGTTCAAACCCAGTTATCAGGATAAAGAATTTATGCTCTTTGTGGGAAGACACGAACCACATAAAAGAGTCGATGAAGTAATAAAACTAAGCAAAGACTTGAATTTCAAATTAAAGATAGCGGGAGATGGTCCTCTAACTAAAAGGCTTGAAAATTATGCAAAAGAGATAGGTGCTAACAAAGTAGAATTCCTAGGAAGAATCAGCAGAAAAAAATTGATTAAACTCTATCAAGAGTGCAGTTTTTTTGTTTCTGCATCAAAATGGGAGGGTTTTGGATTAATATTCATTGAAGCCGGGGCCTGTGCAAAACCGAGTATAGGATATAATGTCTTTTCAATTCCAGAAGTTGTCCAGGGTAATAAAACCGGATTTTTAGTCAATAATTATGAAGAATTCAAGGAGAAGGCCAAAATTTTAATTGCTAATAGGGCCCTTAGAAAAAAAATGGGAAAAAATGCCCTTTCTTTCAGTAAGAACTTTGATTGGAATAAAAAAGCAGATGAATACGATAAATTATTTTTGAAAATTAAACTAGATAATGAACATAAATCTAAATAAAAATTAAAAATGAAGAAAACAAATAAATTGCCCCTAGTTTCTGTAAACATCCCCACTTTTAACAGCGAGAGAACTATGAAGAAATGTTTAGACGCGGTAAAAGCCCAATCATATACCAAGATTGAAATAATAGTCATTGACAGCGGAAGCAAAGATAAAACCCTGGACATCGCAAGAGATTATGGGTGCAAGATAATAAAATATCCTGGATTGCTTCTTGGTTCAAGATATCTTGGAGCTTCGGCAAGCAAGGGAGATTTTGTCCTTCTGCTTGATTCGGATCAGATCCTAGATAAGACTGCTGTGGAAAGAGCAGTCGGATTGATGAACAGCTTCGATTCCTTATGGTTGGAAGAAAGGGCATACAACAAACAAAAATTCTTACCCTCTTTATTTGATGCAGACAGGGTTCTTACTCAAAAGTACCCTGAGAAATATCTTAATCCTGTTGGAGGAGTAATCCTGCCAAGATTTTATAGACGAGATTTATTAATCAGAGCTATGAAGAACATTCCAAAAAAAGTCATTCCTTTTGTTGTCTCACAAGATCATGCAATAACATTCTATGAATTTTCAAAACTTTCCAACAGGACAGGGAAACTTGACCATGCGGTTTATCATATGGAACCGGAAAATCTCATACAATTATTCAAGAAAAATTATAGATACGGAAAAAATAATAAAATCTTGGTAAGGTCTGGATATTATACTGAACTTATAAAAAGCAAGAATAGGCCGAGGAACATACATGCAGGATCATTTAGCGTAAGTTTCAAAAGCTTTTTTTTAAGAGCTTTGAGGGCAGTGCCTTTCTTGCTAGGATACTATCTAAATTAGAAAATAAAATCCACACAAGAAAGAATGAAGTATTTATATGTAAAAAGAAGCGCATTATTATCGAACAAATTAAATCTTGCCCGTGTCTTCTGGCACGAATCTGCAAGAAAAAAATAAATAGGCGGATGCCTCTGGCATAAAAAAATGAAATGAAAATAAAACTTGTGTCAACATATCCTCCAACAAGATGTGGTATTGCAGAACATGCAAAACAGCTTGCAGATGCTCTGAAAAAGGCCGGTATTGAACCCGAGATTATAGAAATAAAAGACCAAACCTCCTCAAACCCCTTTCACTTCATAAACATAGCAAGGAAGGCCGCAAAAGGAACTTCAAAAGAAGATATAATACATATCCAATTCCATATAGGGATATTTGGTAAATGCTTGGGAAAATTTGTTGGCATTTATATAATCCCTTTTCTAGCTTGGCTAAAAATGCTCACAAAGGCAAAAATTGTCATGGCGCTGCATGATTCTCCTTCAAAGTATTATGCTATGGACGGAGGTAAAAAAGAGAAGCTGCTTTTCTATTACTACAAGTTCATTTATGTATTCTTAAAATTATTTGTTGACCAATTCATCACGCACTCAAAGAATGGAGAGAGGATAAATATAGAGGAATGGAAAATTGACAAAGATAAGATAGTGACTCTCCCTCTTGGACTTCCAACAAATATGAAAAGATTAGATGAAGAGAAGTGCAAAGATAAGCTGGGATATCATGGAAAGAAGGTTCTAATCTTGCTCGGCTATATCCGGGGCTCTAAAAACTATGATATGGTCTTAGAGGCTATAAAAAAATTAGACCAAAATACAATACTTTTGATTATTGGAAAAGTGCAATTGGCAAAAGACCAAATAGTCTATGACCGTATAGTAAAGAAAATCGATGAATTGCAAATTAAAGACCGAGTCAAACTTCTGGGTTTTGTTCCTGATGAACAAATGCCTCTTTTTCTCAATGCTGCAGATGTTGGGATAAATCTTCATACCCAAGGAGGAGGAGACTTCCTCTCTTCAACCATGGCCATGCAATTGGCTTATCAAGTCCCTACTCTGTCTGCAGATATTCCTTCTTTTGTAATCCTCAAGAAAGAAGAAGGATGTATAGATACTTTCAAGGAAGATGATTCTGTTGATCTTGTAAAAAAAATAAATGAACTATTGGACAGCCCATCAAAGACAAAATATCTGAAAGTTCAGTCAGAGAAATACTGGAAAAAGAATAATTGGGATGAAATTGGAAAAAGGACAAAAGAACTCTATCTTAAATTATCAGGAAAATAACATTATAAACATGAAAAAATTAAAAATCTGTTTTGTCGGTTCAAATCCTTCTTTTAATGGAGGAGTTTCGGTATTTAAAAAGAATTTAATTGAGTACCTCAAATCAGTAAACAGAGAAACAGATATAACCTGGGTATATGGTGGAGAAAAGAACAAGAGCTATTCTGCAGGAGGTATCTCTTATATTGAGATAAAATCGACAAAAATCCCTTTTCTGAATGATATCATATTCAACAGAAAAGTAAAATCATACTTGAGGGAGAATACTTTTGACATCATAAACTCTCATGGAGTTTGGGGTTACTGGTTAAAGGACTACAAAAAGAAGCCTGGCCAAAAGATTGTCCATACATATCATGGCAGTGCGTATTATTTTTTGAAAAATAGCACGATGAGATTCGGGATAATAAAAAGAATAATTTTATTGCCTTTGCTTCTTTTTGGATACTATTTGGAGATGCCCCCCATAAAAAAAGCAGACAAAATAATATGTGTTTCTGAAAAGGTGAAAAAACAACTAAGAACGCTCTATAAGATCAATAGGGATATGGAAGTTATCAGGACTGGCGTCAATTTAGAGGGATTTAAAATAAGGAACACGAAGATTATCAAGGACCGGCTTGACCTTGATAAAGATAAGACCTATGGGCTCTATATTGGCCGTGGAGGTTTTTGGACAAAAGGATTGGATAGGGCTATCAACCTCTCAGAGGAAATCCATCACCTAAATAAAAATTTCGGGCTTATCATCATCGGTGCAGATAAAAGAAAAGTGGGACATCTGCTTAACAAAAAATTTATACTATTTTTGGAGAATGTGCCCAGAGAAAAGATTCCCTACTATTACAATGCTTCAAATATCTTTTTTTGCTTGTCAAGATACGAAGGCGGCGCTCCTACATTGGTTGTCTCGGAGGCAATGGCTTCAGGATGCCTGATAGTCTGCGCAAAAAGTGCAGAACCGGAGATAATTACTAATGGAAAAAATGGGCTTATTCTGGATTCTTTTGGCAAACATGATGCTAATAAAATAGTAAATCTCTTAGAAAATGAAACAAAAAAGAAAAGGATTATACTGAATTCCATAAAAGAGGTAAAAAAATTATCTTTGGAGAAGTGGGGCAAAAAGATTTTTGAGGAATTTATAGGAAAATGATTTTTTATTGAATAATTTCAAATATTGCAATTGATAACATAAAACCTTAAAAACCGATATAAACTGAAAAAGAAATGGTAGATAAAAAAAAGACAGACGAACCTAAAAAGAAGTTTGGGCTTTTGAAACCAAACTGTAATATTAATACAGTTATTGACGGCAGGGGGGGAATCTTTACCTGGACCCCTGAAACGGACATTAAAGAGTTCAACATGCTCTATTTTACTCCTGGCGCAAGCAGGGGAAATCATATGCATCCAGAATTCACTGAATATTTCTTGGTGGTAGAGGGTTCTGGGATAATGGTCCTTAAAGAGAGCCCAGATGCTAAGGAACAGGTAATACATATGGGTAAGGGAGAATGTACTTTCGCTTCTCCTGGAGTCGCTCATGCTTTTCATGCAATAACCCCCGTTACGGCCATAGCTATGCTATCAAAACCCTGGGACACTTGCAATCCACCAATAATACATGAGAATGTCACCAAACAAAGATTGAAGAAAACAGTAGCATTGTTCGGTGCAAATGGCTTTGTCGGTTCTCAAATTCTAAAAGCATTAAATAAGCTAGGACATAATGTCACACCAGTCACATTAGAAAATTATGACAGCGTGCTTGGAAAGAGTTTTGATTATGTAATTAATTGTGCTATGCCTTCTTCGAGATTTAAAGCAGAACAAAATCCAGAGTGGGACTATAAAGAGACAGTTGAAAAGACCAAGAACATTTTTGAGGGCGTCAAATTCCAGAAGTTTATCCAAATCAGCACACTTTCGGCAAGAACTCAACTTGATACTGTTTATGGAAGGAATAAACTTGAAGCCGAAATGATAGTTGCTATGAATGGTGAATCTTTGATTGTGAGATTGAGCGCGATGTATGGCGAAGGATTGAATAAAGGGGTTTTAATCGGTATGCTTAATGATTCTAAAGTCTATATTGATGGTCGAAGCAAGTATGCTTTCGCACCTGTTGAATGGGTTGGTGAATGGATTGCTAAGAATCTTGATAGAAAAGGCATTATTGAAGTTGGTGCAAAGAACTCTATTGTCTTAAAAGATTTGGTTAAAGAACTTGATTTAGACATTTCATTTGATGGCTTTGTTGACATTCAAGAACCAATGAATAATTCACCAGACTACCCTGATGCAAGAGGGGTTATAGACTTTATGAAACAAAAATTAAAAGAACCTAAGAAACAAATAACCGAATGCCGATTCTGTGGTAATAAAAACATTATTCCTTGCATAGACTTAGGAGAGCAGTATCTTTCTTCAATCTTTCCAGATAATTTAGATTATAGAGATAAATTAAAAAAATCTTCACTTAAAATTATGCAGTGTGTCAAGTCAAGCGATAAAGAGTGTGGTACACTTCAGTTAGCATATAATTATTCTTTATTGAACATGTACAAACAATATCCTTACACAAGTACTTCTAATTCTTCTATGAAAAAGATACTTGAAGATGTTGCAAATTCAGGTAAAATCTTAAAGAACTTGAACTCAAATGACACAATTTTAGATATTGGTTGTAATGATGGGGCTCTTCTAGACTTTTTCTCAGCTAGTGATTATAATTTAATAGGAATAGACCCTGCACAGAATGTTGAAAGTGTGGTTCATTCAAGTAAATTCAAAAGAGTAAAAGACTTTTTCAGTGCAGAAAACTTTAAGAGCGTCTCTGATCATAAAGCGAAGTTAGTCTTTTGTGTTGCTACATTCTATCATCAGCATGACCCAATCAAGTTCTGTAAAGACATAAGTGAGATTTTAGACGAAGATGGTGCAGTAATAATTCAAATGGCTTATCTTCCTGCAATGATTAAGACTAATATGTATGACAATATTGTTCATGAGCATGTTGGCTATTATGGAACGCAGAATATGAAGTGGATTCTTGAGAAAGCAGGACTCGAATTGTTTGATGTTCAGTTAAATGATGTTTATGGCGGAAGTTTCAGGATTTTTGCCAAGAAAAAAGGAAATCTAAAATATCCAAGGACCATGAGATTACAGCAGAATCTTAATGAAGAATTGGATTGGGGCATATTCAATACTTCAACGTATACGGAATTCATGGCAAGAATCACCAGAACAAAACAAGAGCTGATAGCCTTGCTTGAAAGGATAAAAAGAGAAGGAAAAAAGACTTGGATATATGGTGCTTCTACAAAAGGAAATACCATCATGCAGTTCTGCGGAATAGGGCCAAACTTGGTCCAAGCTGCTGCAGATTCAAATCCATTCAAATTCGGGAAGTACATGATTGGTTCGGAGATTCCCATCTTTGATGAAACAAAATTAAGGCACGAAAGACCAGATTATCTACTAGCCTTGCCATACAGTTTTGTAAAGGGATTCAGGGAGAGAGAAAGAGAATTAGTTGAAAAAGGAACAAATTTCATTGTTCCTCTTCCAGATGTAAAAGTCATTTGATTAGGATAATTCTGTAAATACCTCTTAATATTAGGGGCTTATCTCTCATAATTATGTCCCAACATAATTTTTCCCAGTCCAATAAAATGACTGTTTAATACTTTTCAAAACACTTTTAAATGCGTTCTTTTTATTATATTGATGAAAAAATCCGGCAGAAAAAAGGTATTGCTAATAACGACAAGTTTTGAAGATCTTCCGTTAGTTCCAGAGGGGAAAGTCAGTGAAGACTTCGGAGAGCAAACTTATTATCCCCTTGGCCTCGCATACATTCATTCTTACCTTGAATCAAAGAACATGGAAGTTGAAACTCTCTGGCTAAATCATAAACCGTATAAAGACTGCTACAGGGAAGTAATTGAAAAAATAAAAAGTTTCTCTCCAGATTTTGTTGGCTTTCAAATGTTAACCTGTAATAGAGTCAGCACATACTATCTTATTGACTGGATACATAAAAATTATCCTAAGATTAAGATAATTGCCGGGGGAATACATGCTACAATAATGTATAAGCAACTGATAGAAAAATATCCCTTTTTAATAGTGGCCCTTGGGGACGGAGAGATAACTCTATTTGAATTAATTAAAGAATTAGACAAGAAAAAACCTAATCTTAAGAAAATTGATGGAATCGCATTTTATAAAAATAAGAAAGTAACAAGAACAAAACCTAGGGAATTAATAAAAGACCTAGATAGCCTGCCTTTTCCAAAACACGAAGTATTCTTTAAGGGTAGCAAAAGATGGACCGGGAGTCTTTTATCTGCAAGAGGATGCCCTTTTGCCTGCAGTTTTTGCTGCTTGAATCCAGAATCTAAAAGGGCGGTGAGATTCAGAGACCCTATAAAAGTCGTTGATGAAATAGAGTATATGGTAAAGAAATTTCCTCAGATGAAAGAACTCTCAATAAATGATGATTCCTTCTTTGTTGATAATCAGCGGGTGATAGACATCTGCAACGAAATAATGAGAAGAAAAATAAAACTGGATTTTGTGTGCAGCGGAAGAATTAAACCCTTGAGTGCCGAAGTTGTTAAAAAACTTGAGGAAGCAAATTTCATAAGAGTCACACTGGGTATAGAAAGCGGAGACAATGAACTTCTAAGATCCTGCCATAAAGGGATAAATCAAGAGGACATAATTAAGGCATTTAAGTTATTTTCAAAGTCGAAAATACACCTTAAAACATATCTAATTGTTGGTCTGCCTGGAGAAAATCTGCATACAATAAATGAAAGCGCCAAATTCATAAAAAAGTTACAAAAAATAAAATATGTATCTTATCCCAGATGCTTCAATATCCTATTTGTTTATCCTGGAACCGAAGTTTACGAAATTGCAAAGTCCAAGGGATTTATCAATGATGATTTCTGGCTTACGGATAAGGAGATTCCGCTATATACTGCAGAACACAGTTATGCAGAATTAAAAAAGTTCGAGGAAATTCTCGCGGATAACCTCTCATTTTATAGAATAATAACTCCAAGAGGATTTAAAGCCCAATTCGAGACACTCCCTTACTTAATGAAATATCTCTTTGGGAGAGTGGAAACTCTGTTAAAAAAAGGCAGATTATTCTAAATTAACTATTAATAAAATTAAAAAGAAAAATAATCATAATACCATGGTCATAATGATTTTAGGAATCCTGGACATACTTGTTTCTTTATTTATGTTTTCTGCGTTCTTTTCATATGTTGTGAAATCGGTCTTAATCATCGGTGCGGTCTATCTCCTTATAAAATCAGTCATATTCTCGATTGCTTCAATAAACATAGCCAGCATAATCGACTTTTTTGCTGCGGCAATCATCCTGCTCTCATTCGTATTCAATCTTCCAGGATTTTTCTTCTTGATTGGCGGCGCGTTGGTCTTCCAAAAGGGAGTCTTTAGCCTATTTTAAAATTTTATGCCTTTCAAAACACTTTTAAATGCAACCTTTTTACCATATTGATGAAAAAATCCGGCAAAAAAATCCTATTTGTTACAAGCAGTTTTGAGGAAATATCCTTGATGACTACAAAAAAAGATAATAAAAAAGGCGTGAAATTAGGTGCAGAATCTCATTATGCTCTGGGAATTGCATATCTTCATTCTTATTTGGAATCTCAGGGGATTACCGTTGAGAGCCTATGCTTTAATCACCTTGATTATGAAACCTGTAAGAACCAGGTCATAGAAAAAATAAATTCTTTCTCTCCTGATTTTGTTGGAATACAGATGCTGACCCCAAATAGGGTAAGCAGTTATATGCTAATAGAGTACATCCACAAAAACCATCCAAAAATAAAGATAATTTTGGGCGGTATCCATGCAACAGTCATGTATGACCAACTATTGAAAAAGTATCCGTATGTAATCATTGTCTTAGGAGAAGGAGAATTGACTCTGACAGAAATAGTTAAGAGCAAGACTGCTGATTCAAAAAAAATAAAAGGAATTGTTTTTTTTAAGAAAGGAAAAATTATAATGACTCCGCCAAGAGAACTTATTGAAGATTTGGATAGTCTTCCTTTTCCGAAGCATGAACTTTTTTTTAATACTCCCCGCGATTCTGCATGTATTCTAAGTTCAAGGGGATGTCCTTTCAAATGCAGTTTCTGTTCCCTAAATCCCCTGACAAAAAGAAGAGTCAGATTCAGGAGCCCAAAAAATGTTGTTGACGAGATTGAATATTTGGTCAAGAGATTTCCACAAATAAAAGAAATCTGGTTCCATGATGACTCTCTTTTTGTAGATAATGAGAGAGTAATTGAAATATGCAAAGAAATACTCCGAAGAGGTATAAAGAAAGATTTTATTGCTAGTGGCAGGATAAAACCACTAAGTGAGAGAATGATCAGATTCTTAGAAAGGGCTAATTTCAAGAGAGTTCTTTTGGGCGTTGAAAGCGGGGACAACGATATTTTGAGGATGGCAAATAAAGGGATAAATCAAGAGGATATAATCAATGCATTCAAAATGTTCGCGAAGTCTAAAATAAATATCAAACCCTTCATAATCATAGGGCTTCCTGGAGAAAATGAAAAAACAATAAAAAACACAATTAATCTGATAAAGAAACTGCAAAGAATAAAGTACCACCCGTATACTGACGGGGCCATACTTACAGTCTATCCTGGAACACAGGTCTATGAACTTGCTAAACAAAAAGGAATGATGACGGATGATTTTTGGATGTCTGACAAGCCTACTCCGGCATATACTGCGGAGAATAGTTTAGAGAAATTATATGAACTAAAAGAAG
Source organism: Candidatus Woesearchaeota archaeon (assembly GCA_964481435.1). Taxonomy (GTDB): domain Archaea; phylum Nanobdellota; class Nanobdellia; order Pacearchaeales; family UBA284; genus JAPLYB01. The sequence goes on along the minus strand of CAYZTH010000001.1, from coordinate 34,886 downwards.
AGTTCCTAGATAATCTTTCTTTGTTCAGGATGCTGACCCTGAGGGGTTTTATTCTACAGTTTCCTCTGCTTCCCTATACTCTCAAGTATGTTTTTTGGACAAAAAGAAAGGCCCTTGTTAATTACTCGGCAAGAAAAATAAAGAGTATTTTTAGAATTAATAAAAAGAACTAGGCTAAGAACTCTGCAGGTACTGTTTCTCCTAATCCAAGGTATAGTCCTAATGCATTCTGTTTAAATTGCCTTTCCCTATAGGCTGCTGCGTTTTTATCTTCTGATGTTTGACTACTAGGACATTCAGAAGCTGCTTCTATTGACCTTAGGGGCATTCCTAAATTGTAAGCCCTACCAACTGAGAACATAAGACCTGCCCAACCTAGGTCTTTTCCACTAAGTTCATTCAAGTGTGCGGCAAGCTTTGATGAGAAAACCTTTGGGCCATAGATAGAGTCACCTTTGAACCCAGTTTTCTTATGAATTAGATCATTCATCAATCCTTCGCATGTTCGCTGATGAGGTGGAAAGGTGTTCATCTGATCGGAAGTTCTACTAACGACGGCAAAAATATCTGGCCCTTCGCGCATACTAAAATATTTATCTATTGCTTCTTCCAGATGTTCAGAGACCCATTTAAACTTGTCAGGCTCCATATAGAGGACTGTTTTTGCATTTCCTGCTGCTCTTTGAATAGAATTTATGTGCTGACAGGTTAAACCACCTGGTACCTGCACAACTTCATGGCCCATTAGTCTAAGGTCATCAAGAAATCTCGTAGAACTTCCGCCATCTGCAATATAAGCCTGATGACCTTTGCTTGCTAAAAAACGCAGAGTTTCTCTCATTAACTCTGCATCGCCTTTTTTATCATAGGTCATTGTTGCGATTGCGATTCTTGTTGAATTTGTCATAACCTGAGTAATTGAGAGGGTATTTAAATCTTTATGGCTGTTGTCCCTGAGGCGTGCGAATAATTCCTGCTGCACTGCAAAGAATTATAAAGCTTTTTAAAGTTTTTTTCTATCTTTCATCAAATAAAAAATGAAATACGACTATCTTATTGTGGGAAGTGGCATATCGGGAATTGTGCTTGCAGAGAGATTAGCTTCTATTGGCAAGAAAATCTTGATTATTGATAAAAAAGACCATATAGGGGGCGCTTGTTACGACTATAAATGCGAGGGAATTTTAGTGCAAAAATATGGGCCGCATATATTTAATACGAAGAGTAAAAGAGTGTTTGACTATCTAAGAAGATTTACAAAATTTAATGACTATAAGCACAGGGTATTATCTTACTACGAAGGGCGGTTTTTCCCAATTCCCATAAACCTCAATACTGTAAATAAATTCTTTAATATAAACTTAAAAAATGAAGAAGAATTAAAGAATTTCCTTAAAGATAAGGCCGTTGTAACAAAAATAATAAAAAATTCGGAGGATGTCGTGCTTTCTAAGTTTGGGAGAGAGTTATATGAGGCATTTGTCAAGAGTTATACAAAAAAGCAATGGGATTTGTATCCTTCTGAATTAGACAGATCTGTTTTGGAACGTCTCCCTATAAGATATAACCGAAATAATTTCTATTTTGATAGTCCTTTCCAAGGAATGCCAAAAAAAGGATTTACAGATATGTTCAAAAAAATGCTTTCAAATAAGAATATTTTTATAAAATTAAATACTCCCTACCAAGAAATATTAAAAAATGTTGCTAAAGAGATCATCTGGACAGGTAAAATTGATGAATATTTCAATTATAAGTTCGGAACACTGGACTATAGAAGCATCGACTTTCTTTTTGAGAAATTAAAAATAAAAAGTTTTCTCCCCAACTCGGTGGTTAATTTTCCTCAAGAAAAATTCAAATTCACGAGAATAACGGAATTTAAAAAGTTCTATAAAATAAAATCAAAAAAGACAATTATTTGTAAAGAGTTTTTCACCTGGGGAAAAGAACCAATTTATCCGGTTTATAATAAGAAAAATATGGACTCTTTACAAAAATATGTAAAGGAATCAGGAAATGAAAAAAATATCCATTTTCTTGGACGATTGGGCAAGTATAAGTATATCAATATAGACCAGTGTGTGGAAGAGGCACTTAATCTATTTGAGAAGATAAAATATGATCAGAGATTCGGCCTATAATTTCTTCCTTAAAAGTTTAGTGAACCCTATTGGTAAAAAACTGAGCAGATAATAGGCCGCGAGTTGTTTTTCAAAATTATAAGTCTTGATATAATCTTTTATCTCTTTTCTGACATTTTTCATTTGATTGTCCTGAAATCCAACAACAATCTTGGTCTTTGAATTTAACTTATTGAAATCTACCATTTTGGGCTGTACCTTGTCTAAGTCCAATTGATCATAATCATCCTTACCGGTTTCTACTCGCTGCCTATAAAATTCTTTTGCTATTTTAAAGAAAAATTCTGGATTCTTCTTAGTATTTGTGGCTGAACCCTTGTTAATCCGATATTTTACAATAAATTCCGGAACATTTGACATTTTCTTATTTGTAGATAATACCATTAGAAGAAAGTCATAATCATCAGAAATAATAAATTTCTCTCGATAAAAGAATTCTTGTGTGTTTCTATGCATAACTGAGGGGTGAATCATGCAGTTTGCGTTTACCATCTTTTTTGCAATTTTCTCGGGATTATCCTCTTTTAATAAAATCCCCATCCTATTCCCTTCTTCATCAATTACAATCGCAGAACCGCCGATTAAGAAAATTTCTGGATGCCTGTCTAAATAGTCTACCTGAATTTTAAATCGGTCTGTAAGACAAACATCATCTGGGTCCATTACCGCAATATATTCTCCTCTTGCTAGCTTTAATCCCTTGTTTCTGGTTTTCACACATCCCATATTTTTTTCATTATTCAAAAAGATTATTCTTTTATCTTTTTCCGCATATCTTTGTATTATCTCTGCAGATTTGTCTTTTGATTCATCGTTAATTATGATAAACTCAAAATCTTCAAAACTTTGATTTAAGATAGAGAGCAGATTCTCATCTAGAAATTTTTCTGCATTATAAACCGGCAGGATTATAGACACCTTTGGATTTTTATCTTCCATACTAAATTATCCCAGATATTATTTATAAAGATTGTTGTCTTATATTGTGTTGTAGCGTTGTAAATTCTTTATATTATCTTCTATTATAATTAACTTTAAATATTCCCCCCGGCCTATTCAATTTATGAAAATTATGGTTACGGGGGGTGCGGGCTATATAGGCAGCCATACTGTAAAGGAATTGCTTAAACAGGGCAATGAAGTTATCATCTTTGACAGCCTTGAAAATGGATATAGGGAAGCCATTGTTGGTGGAAAATTCATCAAAGGAGACTTGGCTGATAGGAACAGACTTGATGCCCTATTCAAAAAAGAAAAGATAGATTCTGTTGTTCATTTTGCAGCTTATGCAGATGTTCCAGAATCTGTTTCAAACCCTGAAAAATATTTTATGAACAACATTTCCAACGGCCTGAACCTTCTAGAGGCTATGAGAAAATATAATGTGAAAAAAATTGTTTTTTCATCTTCTGCGGCAGTCTATGGCATACCTAAGAGGGTTCCCATACAAGAGGAGGACCTTAAGAAACCAAGTAACCCCTATGGTTATACAAAACTAGTCTTTGAGAGAATACTAGGGTATTATGATCATGCTTATGGCATAAAATCCGTTTCTTTGAGATACTTCTGCGCTGCAGGAGCAGACCCAGAGGGTCAGTTAGGAGAATTCCATAAACCAGAACACCACCTTATTCCAAGAGTTTTGCTTGCTGCCCTAGGAAAAATTGACCATTTAGATATTTTTGGGACCGATTATAAAACAAGGGATGGTACTGGTGTCAGGGATTACATCCATGTAACTGACCTTGCAAAGGCCCACATCTTGGCTCTAAGGTACCTCGATAGTGGCGGGAAGACAGAGAGATATAACCTGGGGAGTGAAAAGGGTTTCTCTGTGAAGGAAATAATTGATACAGCAAGAAAGGTTACTGGAATGAAAATAACCGCTATCGAAAAGGCAAGAAGGCCTGGGGACCCTGATGTCCTTATAGCAAGCTCGAAAAAAATAAAGAAGGAACTTGGGTGGAACCCAGAGTATAGTTCTATAGACACCATAATAAGGACCGCATTTAACTGGTTAAAGAATCATCCAGACGGATATAAAAAATAATTCAATGAAATTATCCAAATATTTCTTCAAATCTTTTCAATATCCGCTCATCGTCAACATACTCTGAAGGGATATTATTCTCATAAAAAGGCTGTCTCAAGTACTCTTCATAAAGTGAATCATCGTTGTCAACTTTTATGATATGCTCAACGAACTCCTTCATATCTTTAAAATCGTGGAAATTTATGAAACTCTTTGTATTGAAGTCTTCTTTAACTGCCCCATGTCCAAAATAAATTGGGACACTATTAACCAACATGGGATGAGTCAGTTTTTCTGTGACCCAGCCAGGACTAGAGAAGTTCTCAAAAGCTATTGTAAACTTATAGGGCCTGATGAACTTCAACTTTTCCTCTGCCCAATTTACTGCTTCTCTTGATTTCTTTGGGTCATTTACACTAATTGCCGGCATATTATTCATGCATCTTCCTGGCGAATCTACTGGCTTATACTCATTCAATATCTTGAAAAATTCATTTCTTTCCTTGATATCCTGGGAATAAATAAAATTGCAGAATTTTGTCTTTTCCTTCTTTATCTGCTCCAGGTCTAGGTCTTTTTTTATCGGGGGCTTACCTGCGTTCTCTAGTTTAAAGTCAGTAACTCGGTAGGAAGCTATTCTCATATACTTTGGATGATTGATTTCCTCTTCAAAGTGTGAAGAAAATGCCCAATCACACTCTTTCATATTTGGTTTGGTGTGTTCTGCACCAAAAAAGATCTTGACAAATTTCCCCTCTACTTTGTTCTTCTTTTTGAAAACAGATAAAACTTTTGAAACGATTTTTCTGGAGAATATGTAAAGATCCGGAGAGATCTTTTTGATAACTCTGCCCATTCCCCCTAGACCTTTACCGGCATTTTCTGGATAAACCGAATAAAAGACATAATCTGGATTGTCACTTATCACAACATGGTACCTCCTTCTCAAAAGATCCGTAAATAAATTATCTTCTGAATTAAAATTTGGGTCAAAATACCGGAAATTTATCTTTATTTCTTTTTTATCCATTTTGAATCTACTTTAATTTCTAAGCATAAACAACTTTTAATTCTTTTTAAATGTTTTTGGCGAAAAAAAAATGTTTTTTATTTGAGGTTATTTGAAATATTTTCACCGACTAGAAACAACTTCTCGCTATATCTATTTTATATCAGATAATTTTAAAAAGGGGGCTGATTAAACATTTATTATGATAAACGGAAAAAAGGTAGCGTTCATTACCGGGATTGGGGGACAGGATGGCTCTTACCTAGCAGAACTCCTTCTCAAAAAGGGATATCTTGTTAGGGGAATAGTCCGAAGAGCAAGTTATCCGAATACTCAAAGAATAGACCATCTTATTAAGAAATATGAAGAAGACTACTCAGATCCAGACTGCCCTTTCGTTGTTAAGTATGCTGATCTTACAGATACATCTAGCTTAAGAAACATAATTGAACAAGTCCAACCAGATGAAATTTATAATCTTGCTGCGCAGAGTCATGTCGGAATAAGTTTTGACAATGGCATGTCCACAATAAACATCGACTTGCTTGGAGTATATCGAATCCTTGATACCTTGAAGAAAATGGACTATAAGGGAAAGTTCTATCAGGCATCTAGTTCAGAAATGTTTGGAACTTCTGCACCCCCTCAGAATGAGGATACTCCATTAAATCCACAGAGCCCATATGGTATTTCGAAAGTTGCGGCCTTTCATCTAACCAAACTCTATAGAGACGCTTATGGATTATTTGCCTCAAATGGAATCCTATTCAATCATGAATCACCAAGACGGGGATTAAATTTTGTAACAAGAAAGATAACAAGGGAAATAGCAGAGATTCTTGTTGGAGAGAGGAAGAACGTCACCCTAGGAAATCTAGATGCTAAGAGAGACTGGGGCTACTCTGAAGAATATGTTGAGGCAATGTGGCAGATTTTACAACAGGACAAGCCAGATGATTTTGTCATAGCTACTGGAGAATCTCATACGGTTAGAGAATTTTTAGATGAATGCTTCAAATTAATAGGCCTTGATTATAATAAATTCTTAGGCATAAATGAGCGATATAAAAGACCTGCAGAGGTTCCTTATTTGCTAGGAGATGCTAGTAAGGCAAGGAAAACCTTTGGTTGGAACCCAAAAGTGAAATTCAAAGAATTAGCCAGGATGATGCTAATTTCAGATTTAAGAGAAAAATTTGAAAAAATGGGAATCATCCCGATTAATCCTCCTGAAAAATTTACCGAGGAATACATCTTAGAAAAGGCTAAAGAACTAGGAAAAAACTTATTTAATTCATGTGTTTAATATTCAACGAGTCTATATCTAAAAAATTTCTAAATGATCTTTTAAACTATAAAAAATGGAAAATAGGAAAATAATTGCTGCCAACCCGGGGGGGATATCAAACAGGATTAAATGCCTTATTTCTATGTGGAGGCTTGGAGATAAATATGGCCGAGAACTTCTCTTGTACTGGCCTTCAAACCATACCCTAAGGGGAAAATTCAACGACCTATTTGAAAACCAGTTCCCTGAACTAAAAAAAGAGGATTTGAAAAAAATTGACAAGAAAAACCTGAAAGTCTATCGTGCAGACGTAAATGAAATTCCAGAGTCTGCTCACGAATATCTTGCAACAGATAATGCGCGATGGATCCTTTTTCCTGGTGAAAGAGAAGAAAAACAGATATTCCCCAGTTTATTCTCTACAAAAAAAGGAAATGATATAGACCATGAATTTGAAGGAATCCCTATGAATATAAGAAAAGACATACTTGAATATCTTAAAAGACTTGTCCCAATTAGTTTTGTTAGGGAAGAAGTCGAAAAATTCTTGAAAAAAAATGACCTGACTGATTTCGTCGGAATTCATGCAAGACGAGGGGATTTTCTTCTTGGAAAGGAAGGTCTTGGAAAAGTCTCTTCAAATGAGCGTTTTTTCGAAGAGATTGACAAGATATTAAAAGAAAATCCAGAACAAATGTTCTTCTTATGCACAGATTGCGAAGAAACTGAAAATCTTTTCAAATCTAAATTAAAGGAAAAGGTAATTGTTTATCCTAAAAATAATCGAGACAGAGAAAATGTTAGCGTGACACAAGAAGGATTGGTAGATCTTATCCTGCTTTCAAAGACAAAAAAAATCCTTGGGACATATTTGAGCACCTTCACAGAATTAGCTTGGTGGCTTGGAAGCTGCAAGGCCCCGGTTATCCCAGTAATTGACGAAAACTATAAGAGAGAATTTGAAGCCAAAAAAAGCAGGATGGACCGCAATATTCTTTTAACACTCAAAATATTCATTGCCACAAAAATCCTCAAAAAGGGAAATTGGTTCTAAAAAATAAATAAAAAAAGGACGTAACAGGCATATTAATCTCCCTCTTTTGCTTTTTTATCCCCGAAGTTCTCTATCAAAAATAAGAAGATAAAATAGAGGATTATCGCAAGTCCGACCATGATTATTGTAAGAATCAGATTTGGATTAAATATCCAGTTAAATAGGAATAGAAAACCAAGCATAATCAATGAGGCAAGTAGAGGAGATAAAATTGTTCTTTTATTCAATCCTAGCCTGAATTCTTTTTTGGCTAGAGCCCCTAAAATAAGAAGATTCAAGTATCTAGTTACAAGTGTTGCGATTGAAACCGCTAAAACCGCCCAGATCTGTCCGTAAGGCAGTAACAGTTTAATCAAGATGTAATCAAGGACTATATTCAATACCGTCATAAGGATAAAACTGATTGTTGGTCGATTGAACTTCTCTTTTGCTGCAAATAAAGAAAGGTACAAGGAGATAAACAACTCTTCAAATACCAACATTGAAAGCAAAATCGTGGAGATTAGGATTACATTATAGAATTCTGGCGGGACATAACTTGGACCGTATATTACTCTTAGGACTGGAATCAAGATAAATGCGAGACCTACACTTGAAGGGATTGACACAATTGCAGAGTATTTTACTATTTTCTTAAATCCTCTTTTCAATCTTTTTCCAGTAATTTCTGTAAAAATTGGCAGAACAATGCCCCCTAAATTTATGACTACGCTCAATGGAAGGACTATAGACAGAATTGCGCTGTAGTAAGCCACAAAGTTATTATCTACGAAAAATCCAAGAACAAGGGTATTGATTGTTGAATAAAGTGAAGAAAATGCAGTAAATAGGGTAATCCACCCTAAAAAGATTGTAATTTTCCTCTTTTCTATCTTGACTAGTTTTCCAAAAAATAATTTCTTATGTTTAAATAAGATAATAAGAAAATAGAATGCTGCAGATATAAAGAAGGCTAGGGCCATAGCTAAAAAAACATTTGAAACCGATAGATACATCTTGATAAATAATAAGAACAACCCTATTTTCGCCACTTGAAATATAACTTCCGCGAATAACCCATACTTAAGCTTCTTCAATGGATAGAATATCATGGCGAAAAAGCCTTGTATGGACAAGACAAGTAAATAAATTGAACCCATTCTCAGTGGGAGGGCCATCTCTGGTTTATGGAATATGGCTGTGGCAATTACAGTTGATAACAAAAAGAGAATTAGTGATATCCCAAATGAAAGAATGACTTTCAAATTAAAAAGAAAACGAACTCTTGAACGAGCCTCATCCTCAAATTTTTTTCCTTTCGACAGGGACTCTGCAAGATATCTTGAAAGAGCGGAATTAACTCCCAAGTCTGTAAAAGCAGATATTGTGACAACAACAGAAAAAACTAGGCTGTACAATCCGTAAAGATCTGGCAAAAGAATCCTGGCCAGCAAGATAGAGAAAATTATTCCCCCCAGTTTTGAAACAATATTTATTCCGAAACTATAGGCAGAGTTCTCTATTGTCTGCTTAGTGAGAGATTGATTCTCTTTGTCAAAGAGAGATTTAATCACTTTCTTTATAGATTGATACATAACAGATTAGAATAAACTAGATTTATATTCTTTGTTATATACGGCCTATAAGAAAAATATTAATTCAAAGACCTTTTTTCTTCTGCGATTCATACCATTCTACCGTCTTCTTGATGCCTTCTTCAAAACTAGTCTTAGCGGTAAAACCAAATTCTTCTTTTGCTTTGCTTGTGTCAAGACATCTTCTTGGCTGCCCATCTGGCTTTGATGTGTCCCAGATTATCTTCCCTTTGAAACCAATGTTCTTAGAGATTATCTCTGCAACTTCTTTAATTGTTAATTCCCTGCTTGCCCCTATGTTCACTGGCTCGGATTTATCATATCTCTCCATTGCCAAAACTATCGCTTCTGCAGCATCTTCAACATATAAAAATTCCCTTGAAGCACTTCCTGTGCCCCAGAGAGTAACTTCATTGAGATTCTTTTCTTTTGCATTGTGGAATTTTAGAATTAGAGCGGCAATTACATGAGAATCATTAAGGCTAAAATTATCCCAGGGGCCATAGAGATTAACTTGTAAAAGATGTATTCCATTAAATCCATACTGCTCCCTGTATGCCTGTGATTGTACAAGCATCATCTTCTTTGAGAGCCCATAGGGCGCATTTGTCTCTTCTGGATAACCGTCCCAGAGATTCTTTTCTTTAAATGGGACTTCTGTAAATTTAGGATATTCACAAACACTCCCGATACCTACAAATTTTTTAACTTTATTTATCCTTGAGTATTCTTGCATTAGGGTATTCATCATCAGATTGCCATAGAAAGATAACCCTGGATTTCTTTTATTGAATCCTATGCCACCGATAACTGCCGCAAGATGTATAACTACATCAAAAGGCCCTTTTTCCTTGAAAAGCCTATCAACTTCTGCCTCTTTAACTATATCATATTCTTCTTTAGTAAATAATACTAGATTGGTATAGCCGCGCCCTCTTAATTTGGAGAGTAGGGCCTTTCCTAAAAAGCCATTAGAACCGGTGACCAAGATCCTGTCTGTTTTTTCCATGTTTTAAGAACGCATCTTTTGGTTTATAAACTTTGTCAAAATAATAAGCTCATAAAAGGGCCGTAGGATATACTTTTTTTGCGACTGAGTGATAGTGCTATTCTCTTCGGAGAAGACAAACTTTTTAAATCATTTTTAACTAGAAAAGAATCCTTTTAAAAATCTGAAAAATGAAAAAAAAGATAATCTTATTGATGAAAAAAACGTTCTATAAAGAATTTAAAACAAAATTCTTATTAAATAATTTCATCTGGAAGTCAAAGAAACTAAGCATGGGCAAAAAATGCAAGGAATTTGAAACTAGGTTTGCTCGCGATCAGGGCAGAAAATACGCGGTTCTGTTCAACAGCGGAAGTTCTGCAAATCTTGTTCTAATACACTCCCTGGTTAACCTTGGTCTTCTTAAAGAGGGAAAAAATGTGGGTTTTTCTGCCGTGACCTGGGCAACAAATGTCATGCCAATAACCCAATTAAATATGAATCCAGTACCTATTGACGTCTCTTTAGAGAATCTTAATATCACTTCAGAAAATCTTTTAGAGAGCCTGAATAAAAAGAAGATAAGTGCTCTTTTTGTAACAAACTTGCTTGGTTTTTGTGGAGATCTAGATAAGATAAAAGAGATTTGCAATAAAAAAGGAATTATCCTTATCGAGGATAATTGCGAATCCCTTGGAAGCACAATAAAGAATCAAAAATTGGGAAATTTTGGTTTGGCAAGCACTTTTTCATTCTATGTCGGGCATCATCTCTCAACTATTGAGGGCGGAATGGTCTGCACTGATGACGAAGATTTATACAATATGCTGATCATGGTAAGAGCCCATGGATGGGGCAGAAATCTTAATCCAACAAAAAGGGCTGAACTTAAGAATAAACATCAAATTGATGATTTTTATGAGAAATACTGCTTTTACATAAGTGGATATAATCTTAGGCCCACGGAGATTACTGGTTTTCTTGGATGTGAGCAACTGAAATATCTTCCTGAAACTATAAGAAAAAGAATGAGCACTTTTATACGATATGATCTTTCTGCTAGAAAAAATCCGGATTTTTTAAGATTAAATTTAAGGCACATGGATTTTATCTCAAATTTTGCTTATCCGGTTATATGCAAAAATAAGGAAACTTTTGAACACTATAAAAATAAATTTGATAAAAAAGTAGAGATTCGACCAATTGTTGCTGGCTGTATAGTCAATCAGCCTTTCTTTAAAGATAAAAAACACGCGATGAAAAATGCCGAAATAATCCATAATTTCGGCTTTTATATTCCCAATAATCCTGACTTAAGCAAAAAAGAGATAAACACCATCAGGGGATTATTGGAAAACAGAAATTAAGAATACGACCACTTTTTTGGTATGAGTAGGATATCTCGCATGCTAAAAAATTATTCAATTTTTGGTATGCCAAAGAAGTTTTCTGGGCACCAAAGAGTTTCTAATTTTTGATGATTCCAGTACAGTAATGGATAATTGACCAATCTTTTTTAACTTTCTCGGGCATTTCAGTTATAATATCAATTATCGAATGAAATACATATCCTAAAACAATAGGCACAAAGAAACTTATGAAAAAAGAAAGAATAAACAGAATCAAAAAAATCTCAACATTATGAAAAACGAATAAGACTCTTTTCTTCCCTTCTTTTAAGAATTCTCTTTCAGAATCATTTCGACAGTAACTATATGCTTTGAAGAGGTTGAACTTCTTTTTTCTGAAAACATATAACAGATAGTGATCGAAATCTATCAAAATCGAAGCTAAGAAGAATAATAAAATAAAAAGAGGATTTATTTTCAGAGCATAGAGGATTAGTGAGGCTATTAGCGAGATAATCACATGTATGTGGGGAAGCATATCTGGGCTTTTCAGTCTTTATCTTTTTTAATGATTTTGAGGAATTCCGCAAATGCAGGCCTTGTTATGAAGACTCCAACAGTTATTCCTATTGCTGTTGTCAGTGCAAAACCTTTCAATAGGCCTGCTCCTGCAAACCAGAGAGGAACTAAAGAAACCATAACTGTGGCATAGGCTGCAAAGATTATGAAAAAAGCTCTTTTGATTCTCTCTTTTATCCCATACTCCTTGGAGGTTTCAGACTCATCAATCATGACAATCTGATCATCAACCCCTGTACCAATGGCCGCAATTATACCTGCAATACTAGGAAGATCTAAATTCCATTTAATCAGGGCAGCGATACCTAGTGTCAAAATAACTTCTGAAGCTAGTGTTATTATCACTGGAAGGACAATCTTCAGCTTTCTGAATCTTAAATATATAATCAAGCAGACTACAATGAAAATGGCAATTATTGCGAAGATTATGTTTTGATTGAATTCTTGGCCAACGGTTGGAGAAATGGTGTCTATCTTATCTATCCTTATCTTGAAAGGCAGGCTTCCTGTAATGAGGATAGTCTGTAATTTTTTCATACTGTTTTGAGAATCTTTAACAGCATCTGCTTTGGAATTGCCGACTCCAGAACCCGAAATTGTTACTGTTGTCACTTCTTTTCCTTTTAGATCAGATGAAATAAGAAGTTTGTCTAATAAAGTATCATCTAGATATAAGTCAATTGTTTCATTGAGATATCCTTTTCCCTGACTTAAATTTTCAGAAAGTCTTGATGTTGCCTGGGCTTGTCTCTGAGCAGCTTTTGGAGATAAATCTATGGTGAAACTGAACTTAGCAAAGTATGAACTTCCCGATAATTGGGCAGGTTCAACAAATTCGCATGAACCATCTCCTTGGCAAACATGCTTAATGTCCCCCATTCCTCCGACAAAGACGGTACTGTTGCCGATTTTGGCTTCAAATTTTCCCTGTTGGGATATAAGCTCTTGAAGTTCCTTTGGTGTTGCGCCCGCAATCTCAATAATAAGGTACTGCTCACTTGTAAAAGGATTGCTTGCATCACGAATAACTACGTCTTTAATTCCATAAGTATTAAGTCTCTGTTCTATAACTGATTTAAAATTAATCATCTCTTGGGCATCAAGTTTCTTTTCAGGGGATATCAATGCTCTTGAACCTCCTTGTATATCCAGCCCTGTTTTTACATTCCACTTAGAAAGTTTTGTTACAGTTATGCCCGGGTCTTTTGTAGTCAAAAAGATATAATCATTCACGTCGGTCAGAATCTCAATTTTTACAGATGGTTCGATTTCTTTTCTAATGTCTGAAAAAGAAAAACTCGCGAGGGAATAATTATCTATGGATTCTACAATCATGCCAACTTTTAGGCCGGCTTTTTCAGAATCTCCGGAAACGAAAGAAACAGTCCGGTTATCTATGCTGAAGTCTATCTGGGAAGTCTGATATGTAATGAGTTTATCTTCGGTCTGGATAGTCAGCGTTCTTGGAACAATCTGTATTTTGGAAATTTCATTATAAAACTCCGGAATAGAATTGATTTTAACTCCATTTATTTCTTTTAGTATCTCTCCTCTTGCAATTCCGGCATTAAATGCAGAAGAATTTGTATTTATATCATTGATTTCCACACCTCCGGAAAAAGCTTTAAAATTAATTATCAAAGCAAGAGCTATAATCAACGCAATAACCAAGAGCCATATTTTCCAAGATACTTTTGCCATTTTTTATAAGTTTTATTTATTTTGTTAATTATATTTAGTTTATTCCCTTCTTCTTACAGTACCATTTAAGTATTGCTGCGTTGCCAAACCATGTCCCAAATAGGTCAATTACCAGTCCTGCTGATAAAACAAAGAATATTTGTTTTAAGACAGGAGAGGTTACAATGAAGTATCCAGTTATTACTGCTACTAAGGAGGTCAGGGTCATTATTATCCCTGTTTTGAATGAAGATTTGATTCTTGAATTTGTATTGCCTTCGCTTTTTCTTTTGATGACTTTCGTTGTCAGAAGCGTGTCAGTATCTACTGAGTACCCGACAAGCATAAGCAAGGCAGCTATACCCGCCGTGGACATCTGTATTCCGAATAAATTTGCTATGGCTAAAGCACCAATAGTATCAAAAACTCCGCACTGGATTATTGCCAGGCTTGGGATTGGTACCCTGAATATTATGAAAACAGTTATTCCCATGAAAATGAATGCCAGTATCAAGGCGATTATCAATTGCCTATAGAAAGACTTGCTTAGATTTGAACCAGACGTCTCTATTGTGGAATTGCCTGAGTCCAAAGTATAGCCCAATCTTTCTTCAAGCGCGGTCTGTGTCTGATTTGCGTCCGCCTTGGTTTCAACAATAAAGGCAATCTGTTTTCCTGAAGAGATCTCAGTCAGTGTTCGAACAGAAACCTCTTGATTCAGACTGGCTTTTAAAGAAGCAGCTAATTCTTTCGTGTTCATCGTAGCGTTTGTGTAGACACTTATAGAAGTTCCTCCTGTAAGTGAGACATCCTTGCGCATTATATCGCCAGTTGTTGCTACCATAAAAACGAGCTGAGCAATAATCAAAATGGAGATAATTATCCATATGATCAGAAGTTTCTTATAGTGTTTATCATACCATGCAGAAGTCGGAATAAGTCTAAATGGTTTTTTGGGCCCTTTTTCTTTTACTTTTTCAGGTTTTATCTCTTTTACTTCGGTCTTTTCTTCTTTTAATTCTTCGACCTTATTCTCAGAAACACCATCTGCCTTAGCAATATTGTCTTCTGGTTCCATTTTTATGATTAGCGGGGGGTGTTTAAAAACCTTTCATTTCTGTGAAAAAGGTTTTTAAATTGAGCATATCTGATAAAATCATGCGTTGGTAGTATAGTGGTTAGTAGAAATAATAAGATTTATAAATATGAAATTCTTCTAAGGATTATGGCTAATTTCATAAAGATTAATGCGTTAGAAAGAAATAATCTCTTTAAAAAAGCTAAAGAAAAAGTTTCTACCTATCCCCATTTATCAAAGGAATTAGGGGTTACTAGAGATATGATTTTCAAATACAAAAGAGGAGATTGCTTAATTCCTCAAATCACTTTTGATAAATTGGTAAAAATATCTTCATTTAATCCAAAAAAATTTGATATAATTGTGATGGAAAAATATTTGAAAAAGTGCATAAATAAACCTATTTTAGACCAGAACCTTGCTGAAGTTTTGGGCGTTCTTAATGGAGACGGGCATTTAAGCAAAATAAATCATGAAGTTTCTGTTACAGGGAATTTGGGTGATACGAATTATTTCTTGTATCTAAAGAAAAAATTTGAAGAACTCTTTAAAATGAAGTTCAATATTGAAAAATTTAATCATTATTTGAAGTTAAGGGGATATTCCAAAGAATTAATTGATTTTTTAACAAAAGAATTTGAGTTACCAAAAGGAAGGAAAATGGGGAAACTAGGTATCCCTAAAGAAATTTTTTCTGATAAAAATCTCCTTGCTAACTATTTTAGGGGCCTATTTGATACAGATGGAACATTTTATATAAGAAGAAAAAAAGACCCTGTTGTTGAAATATCCAGTGGGGACCCTGTTTATTTAGAACAAATAAAAGGTGGCCTAAAGTTTATAGATTTTGAATTTGGCATAAGGAAGAAAAATGTTTATTTGTATAAAAAAGAGGATATCAAGAGGTTTTTTGAAGTAATAAAACCTGCTAATCCTAAACATTTAAAAAAGTTCAATTTATACTTTAATTAAGCGCGCTGGTGGTCCAGTGGTCAAGACTATTGCCTTCCAAGCAATATACCCGGGTTCGACCCCCGGCCGGCGCATGCTTCTTCTTAAAGAAGTTATTTAAATATATAATCGATAAAGATATCAAGCACCCGTAGCTCAACTGGATAGAGCGAAGGCATCCTAAGCCTTAGGTTGGGGGTTCAACTCCTCTCGGGTGCGTTTTACTTTTTGACCTTGAACATCTTGCCATGACCGGGAATAACCCAGTCTGCTAAGGCTAAAGCCATCTTTCTACTTTCTTCAATCTCTTCCTCATCTTTGACATAAGGGTCTTGTTTTTTTATCAAGCTTTCATAATCCGTTGCCTGTTTTTCATCAGTTCTCCACCAGAATAAATCCCCTGCAATAAGGATCTTACCTTTGTTTGTATTGACAATCAATGAAGCATGTTCGTGAGCATGTCCGGGAGTTTGAATTACTTGAATACTTGTCCCAGGAATCTTATCAGAATAACTTATGATTTTATCATCCCTATTTATTTCAGTCCCATCTAATACGTCACAATCTGGAAAAAGTCTGATGTTTAGAGTATGGTCTAGGTGATAGTGCGTAACAAATATAAGATTTATATCTTCGGGTTTAAGCTTCTCTTCTGCTAGTTTTTTAAGTAGAAGCTTTTTGTTTGAACCAGGATCTGCAATTATATTCAAACCGTTATCTTTGATTAGAACTGTTGCGGGAGAAGCTAACCAGCCATTTTTATCTTTTTTTGCATAACCTTCAATTAAAACTTTCACTTCTGCCATTTTATATTAATTTTATTAATCTTTTTCTTTAAGATACTGGGTCGCATTAAGGGCAGCCTTGGCTCCCTGGCCACATGCAATTATTATTTGGCCCGCTGTTCCGGTGACATCGCCTGCGGCGAACATGCCTGTTATCGATGTTTTTAGATTTTCATCAACTTTTAGAGTGTGTTTTTCCCCAAGGGCGGGTTTTAAGTCTTTTAAGAAATCTAGCTTGGGTTCTTGCCCTATTGCTATGAACAAGCCTGAAACATTAAGGACTTGCTCTTTTCCATCTTGCTTTATTTTTATAGATTCTAAAAAATTCTTTCCCTTAAGTTCTGATACTGAAAAAGGGGCTTTGAATTCAACATTTTTTTGGGACTTGACCTTTGATATAACGACATCGTCTGCGCTGAATTCTTTTTTGATATTTATCAGATAGACTTTATTGCATATCTCTGAAAGATGAAGAGCATAGTAAAATGCAGAATTTCCTCCCCCAACAACTGCAACATCCTTGCCCTGGAATAAAGGGGCGTCACACGTTGCACAGTAACTTATTCCTTTACCAACAAATTTCTTCTCTGTATCAAGACCCAGATTTCTTGGTTGAAGCCCAGAAGTTATAATAATTGCTTTACTTACGAATGTCTCTTTGTCGGTCTTGATTTCAAATAAATCTTTTTTACTCTTTATGTCTTCAACAGCCTTTTGAATAAACTTTATGGGGAGTGCTTGAACTTGCTTATGGAATTTCTGGGCCAGCTCTATGCCTGAAATTTTATCAAAACCCGGATAGTTTTCGATGATTGTTGCTTCAGTGTATAAGCCCCCCATGGCTTTTGAATCTAGGAGGAGGGTTTTCAAGTTTCTTCTCGCAGAATATATTGCGGCAGTACATCCTGCTGCCCCTGCACCAACTATCGCCAGGTCATAAATTTCATTTGCCATAATTATTAAATAACTGAGAATATTTAAAGCTTAAGATTGGGCCGAATCTTTTGCGGTTCCAGTTGTGATTTCTGTTTGCATAGGAGGAAGCGATTCTCCTTTTGGTTCAACTTGTGGAGGAACAAAGATAACTGCGGCAACAACCGTAGTCCATAGACCATTTTTATCCCCCACTGCTGATTGTGCTATTGCTGTTGTCTTGACAAATTTGTCTGAGATCTTCCAAACTTCTTTTCTTTCATCGTAGCTCGCATCTGGATTAAATTCAACTCCGAGAGTAGAGGCAAGCATGGTTGCTGCCAAGTCTTCAGAATAATCCTCTGCATTAGAATCCGTCATACCAAAGTCGTGGTGCTCAGATAGATAACCATAAGCGTTTGGATCAGAAGGAACTGCACAACCTATTGCGGCTGAAATAAGCCTATTTGGCTCATTTGTTTCGTTTCGAGCCATAACGCAGAAAACAATTTCCCCGGCATGTAACTCCTGCAAGCCCTGGGATCTTGGAACTATCTTGCATCCAGGGGGCATAATACTTGAAACATTTACTAAATTAAAATGCTGGATTCCAGCATCTCTCAAAGCTAGCTCAAAAGACTTTAATTTCTCTTTATCTCTTCCTACGCCTTTAGTAAAAAATATCTTTTTTGGTATCATTTCTCTTCTTTTCAAATATAAATTGAAAAATTAATTTATAACGAGATAATTAAATAATGATTTATAAACTTATTTCTTTTTTTTGTTATTTTTCTTAAATCCAAAAAGGGAGAATTTTTTCTTTTCTTCCTTGAAGATTGTTTTTATGAAGAAAACTTTAAGGCCATATGCCTGGGCGGATTTTGCTTGGACTTTATCGGCAGTAATTAAGACTGC
This sequence comes from Candidatus Woesearchaeota archaeon, assembly GCA_964481435.1. Taxonomy (GTDB): domain Archaea; phylum Nanobdellota; class Nanobdellia; order Pacearchaeales; family UBA284; genus JAPLYB01. The sequence goes on along the minus strand of CAYZTH010000001.1, from coordinate 16,548 downwards.
TTTTTCTTGAACTGCTAAATTTCTTATTAAAGCGTCTATCTCGCCAGACTTAGCAAATTTAATCTGATGTCCTGTCGGCCTATCGCCAAGAAATCTTATCTTGACTCTTGATTTAAGATGATGAAGTTTGGCTATATCCTCTAATCCATCAAAACCAATATCCTGGCCGCGATTAGCTAAATTTTCAAGCTCAGCAATAACCGCATTTGGAATCAGAAGCTCCCCTTTAATCTTATCTTTGAAAAGGGGGTATAATTTTTTCTGCGCTATCACCGAAGTGTCAACAAGATATTTTTGTGCCCCAGTTCCCGGCTCTTGAGACGTTACTCTCCTTACTTTTCTAGGTTTATTCATTTTAATCAAAACATTCTACCTCTTTTATTTCTTGCTGGTCATTAATATGCTCGTTTCCTTCTAATCTGAAAACAAACTTTGCCTTTAATATCTTTCCATCAATAACTCTTGGCAACCAGTATTTATCATCGTCCCACATCTCTGTATAGGGAATTTTATCCAAGTCAAACCACTTGAACGCCATCTCTTCGGTCTCTCGAGGCTCTCCGGCCCATTTTTCAACAAGAAAAGCATGCATTGTCTGGTCAAATTGGGGTTCATGCGGAAAAAAGAAATCCATTTCGGCAACTTTTTTTAAATATTTTAATTCTGTCTTTAATTCAGATTCCTCTTGAAATTCCCTGACTGCGGCTTGTTCAATTGTTTCTCCCTCTTTGATCTTGCCGCCAAATCCATTATATTTGCCAACACCAAATCCTCTTTTCTTCATGGCAAGGAGAATCTTATTCTTATTCCGGTCTATCACAACACAGAGTGTTGCTTGTCTATCGGGTCTTTTCATTTTTTACCTATATTCAGAATATCTTCATAGTGCTTATTGAATTTTTTCATAAGTTGAAATTTTTCTCTCGCGATCCTTTTAGCGGTTTTTGTGCTTATTCCCCTCATATACATTTTTTGTCCATTTTGAAATTCCCTATATGCGCGTGCTTGGCTGTTTTTCCTTATAACTGAATGACCGTACGCCCTTAAAATGCCATAGGGGCCAATTGCTTGAAGTTTATCTGCATCATAAATTATCTGGGCTTCTTTTGTCTTTTTTTTAACTCCCTTATTATGAACATATACTGCATAACAGATATCATCTATATCTTCATTGTACAGACCTATTTTGGTAAGGAAAATCCTTGCTCTTTCTGCCCCTTCTTTTGCATGATCCCTTCCATCCTCTTTGGCTCTTTTCTTAATATCATGGAGCCAGGCAATAATTGCGCATTTGTCAACATCTGCTTTTTCTTTCTTTGCAAGAAAAATGGAAAGTCTTACTGTTTGCTCTACATGAAAAAGGTTGTGCCAATCATCATTTTTAGAAAGATGCTTCTTTGCAAATGCCTTTATTTTCTTGAACTGTTCTTTTGTGATTTTCATTTTAATAATAAAATGCGGGAGAGAGGATTCGAACCTCCGCAGGCACTAAGCCAAAGCGTCTCTCGTAAAAATTTTTAAAACTCTTAGCTTGAGCGCTTCTCGTTTGACCGCTCCGACACTCCCGCGTATAATTTATAGGGGTTGAGTGTATTTTTAAGTATATCCTTTCTTTGTTTAAGGGTGGTTTTTGGAGGACAAAAACCAAATTTCTTCCATATTAAATATTTTGTTACATGCTTGGGGTTTGAAGGTTTAAGATTATCAAACCAATTACCGATGCTTTTAATTTCATTTATTTCTAAAATGTGGGTGTCACAACGATTCCTATGATAACTAAATCCTCTTTTAACTGTTCTTCTTACTGCTTTAAACCCATATTTTTTGCATAAAATAAATATCTGATCTATTAGTTTTGAAGAAATACAGCCTATTCTTATCCTAATTTTAGTATGATATTTTGAGTTAAATTCATCGGCATATTTAGTATAATCTTTCTGACAAAAAATACAACCATCTGTATCAAAGAGGCCCCGAAGAAATGAGAAAGCAATTTTTTTATCTGAATTAAATATCCATTCTGGGACGTATGCAGACTTAACCTTTTTTCCTTTAGTTAACCCAAAACCTAACAATTTCCTGATTAATTCTTTTTTATACAGCGCAATTCCATAAACGCGCCAATATGGAAAATTTTTTGTTTTTGCATTTATTCCTAAAACTCCATTTATCAATTTTAAGAAATGCCGGTCATAATATTCTCCATCTTCTGAAGGATCTCCCGCTATAAAAAATCCCCTTTCTCTTTCCTCAATCCATCCGTCACCCATTACTGCCCCGCAGAGTTCCGCAATTTTTTCTTTGCCTTTAGTCCCACCCATTCTATAAGTAGAAAACTCTGGTTTAAAAAGTTTTTTATTCCAAATCGTAAGGTTTAAAAATGAATAAAACCACTTGATAATGAAGACGACCATAGCTAGGTGGAAACACCTGTTCCCGTCAGATCACAGAAGTTAAGCGCCTGGCGTTATATGCTGTACTGGCTATTGTTGGGAAACATATAAGTTGTCTTCGTGTTTTTTTCTTGATAACTTATTATTAAAAAAATCTTAGAGTATAATCTAAATACAAAACCATAAATAAAAAATAATATCTAGAATTTCTTGAACTTGCTTGTCATCTCCAATAGGTCAACATGGCCAAGGAATATGGATCTGCAGCAGTATCTCTGAACACCTAGCTCATCTAGAACTTTCTTTGGATCTTCTCCCTTAGCTACTTTTGCTTTGTATTTTTCCCAGAGGTGAGCTATTGGCTTACCGCAGGATAGACAACGAATTGGTATGATCATAATAATCTTTTTCAGTGTATGTTTTTAAACCTTTGCATAATGTAAAGATTTTTAAGATTTGAATCCGATTATTTATCATTAATAAAAGAGTATAAAAATGGATAACAAAAAGAAGTCTTGGATTTGGGCAGGAGTTGTTTTCTTGATAGTTATCGCAATTATAATCCTTATATTTGCTTTTACAAATAATTCTTTAAAGAAAATAAATGAAGAAAGCCCCTGCATACTGAATAACTACTCCTGCCATGATTCCTGCTCGGCAGGTTATGCTGAAGTCGACCTTGGCTGCGGGATGGGCGTTTGTTGCAAAAAAACAGACCAGATACAGTACCTGCTCCAGGGCTATGTTGATATGAAAGAAGGAAATTGCATGCCCCCGGTTAATATAAGCATGTGCACTAAAAGCAGAATTATCACACAAATAGCTGTTTTCCCAAAAACAAATATCAATCAAGTCATTAATAATTACTATAGGCCAGTCATTGGGCCAATCAAGATGGCTGTTTCAAATGCAGACGATATTAATGGATACTATAAAATCATCCTAGAACCGGGCACATATAGTATTTTTGCCAAGGATTCAAAGGAAAACAATGACTTTTATTGCAATAGTTTTGATGATAAGGGATGTGCTTGCTGCATAACCCTTGACAAAGAACAGCAATTTGATATATTAATTGACCATTCTACACAATAAACCAAGAAGATTAGAATAGATAAGTTTTTTAAAGGAGGAATCTTAAAATAAAAGAGGTGTTGGTACCTCAGAGCCTTGTTCTGGGATAAAGTTTAATTAAAGATTCGTTTAATAACAAGAGAATTAATAAAAATGACCGAAAAAATATTGACATTGAATAATGTCTGCAAAACTTATAAACTTGGAGAAGAAAAAGTCAGCGCAGTCTGCCATGCATCTTTAAACATAAATAAAGGGGACTTCATCGCAATAATGGGGCCATCTGGTTCGGGAAAATCAACCCTGATGAACCTTGTTGGAGTATTGGATATTCCAAACGAAGGAGATATCTTTTTAGAGCACAGGAATATTGCACATCTTTCTGAATCTGATTTAGCTCAGATTCGTGGAAAGAAGATTGGTTTCATATTCCAACAATTCAATTTAATAGGAACACTAAATGCTAAAGAAAATGTGATGCTGCCCATGATGTTCCAGGATACTTCTGCAGAACAAAGAGAAAAGAGAGCTGTTGAACTCTTGACCCAAATGGGCTTGGGTGATAGGGTGGATCACAAGCCCGGAGAACTTTCTGGCGGACAGCAGCAAAGAGTCGCTATTGCCCGAGCACTAGCTAATGATCCAGATGTCATCTTGGCAGACGAACCTACGGGAAACTTAGATAGCCATACTGGTGAAGATATAATCAATCTGCTAAAGGATTTAAATAAAAAAGGAAAAACCATTATTATGGTCACCCATGATATGCATGTAGCAAAGCACGCAAAGAAGATTATCCATATCGTTGATGGAAAAATAAAATGACGCTCAATAAACTAGAAAAAACTGCTGCGACAGTAATTACTGCGGACATTTGTCCGGGGGCTGCTTATAAGGGGTACAGGCGCAGCTAGCCACAACAGAAACCTTTAAAAGATAAGAAAGTCATTATATAATAGTTACAAAAATGAAAAACAAAACATTAATAATTTCAGTATTTTTATTTGCCTTATTCAGTATCTTGGCTCTGGGATTTACCTCGGCAACTCCCCTAGATATCACTTTCGCTCAAAATCCTTTTCCAATTCATTCTGGTGAACAAGTCACCCTAAATTTTTATGTTTCTAATAACGGAAACACGAATCTTACCGATATCAAATTCACCTTGGATGTGAACGACCCCTTAGATCTTAGATCTGCTGCTGAAAAGACTATCTCTTTGCAAGCAGGAGAGACCAAAACACTAAGTTATAATGTTTATGTTCAAGATGATGCAGAAGCTGGAAAAGAAGAAATCACCCTCGACTATAAAATAAATGGAAATTCATATTCTGAAGATTTTGATATTCAAATTGCCCCTAACCAAGTTTATCTAGAAATCAGCGATGTCAAGAGCAACCCCGGCAGTGTTGCCCCGGGTGAAAGAATAAATCTAATAATGACCCTACAAAATAATGCCGGATCTGAAATACGAGAGATAACTGTTAGACTGGACCTTAGCAACTCGCCTTTTGCTCCAGAAAGCGTTACAGAACAAGCAATTACTTCTTTAAGCAATAGAGACACGCAGAATGTGCAATTCAATTTGATTGCCTTATCAAGTGCCACAATCAGCGTATACAAAGTTCCAGTTCAGATAACTTATTTTGACACTTTCGGAAAAGAGTACAGCAGGCAGGATTTTGTATCAATTGAGATTTATGAAAAACCAATCCTGGACATTGCAGTTGACAAAGATACTCTAATAATGAACATGCCGAGCAAACTCGATATCAAGGTTCTAAATAAGGGGCTTGGAAAAGTCAGTTTTGTTGAGGCAAAACTCTTGCCCGGAGAGTATACTATAGAGACGTCAAATTCAGGCTATATCGGGACCATCGAATCAGATGATTATGGCTCTATTGAGTTCACAATTGTCCCAAAACAAAAAAATACCTTTATCCAAGTCAGCTTAGAGTACAGAGATTCAAATAATAAAAAATATTCCGAAGTTAAGACCCTAAATGTCCAAGCGCATAGCGTTCAGGAAGCCCAAAGACTCGGTCTGATTCCAACGTTCCCTTGGCTCTGGGTGATAATTATCCTTGTTATAATTGCAGTTATTGTTTTCTTCATAGTGAGAAGAAAAAATAAGAAGAAAAAGTTGCTACAACAAGGATAAAATGATTCTAGATTATTTCAAATTAGGATTTAAGAATATAAAAAGGAGGAGAATGAGGAGCTGGCTCACCATGCTCGGTATATTCATAGGAATTGCCGCCGTTGTTGCCCTTATATCAATTGGGCAGGGATTGCAGGTCGCTGTAACCCAACAGTTCTCGCAGCTTGGAAAGGATAAAATATTCATCCAGCCAGGGGCTGTTGCGATGGGAGCTCCTGGAACAAGTTCTGGAACTTCTAAACTGACGGATCATGATATAAAAATTATTCAAGGCGTTAATGGGGTTAAAAGAGTGGGAGGCGCTATTTTCAAAATCGATCAAGTGAAAAATGGTGATGTCTTGACATATCAGTATGTCACTGGTTTTTCTTTTGAAACTCAAGACCTAATAGATGAAGCGCAAAACTATAAAATAGCTGTTGGAAGAAATTTAAAGCAGGGCGATAAATACAAGGCCGTTATTGGTGTGGGGCTTGCAAATTTAAAAGATTTTAAAAGACCGCTTAAAGTTGGAGATAAAATAAAGATTGGGAAGAATCAAACCGAGGTAATTATTGTCGGAATTCTGGAAAAAATAGGAAATCCCTATGACGATGGCACAGTCATTTTGCCCTTGGAAACTGCTCAAGAGATATTGGGAATAAACAACCAATATGATATGCTCACTATTCAAATAAAAGAGGGGGAAGATGTCAACAAAGTCGCCGAAGAAATCAAAACAAGATTAAGAAAAGACCGAGGATTAAAAGAAGGTGAAGAGGATTTCAGAGTCCAGACTTCTGAACAGTTATTGCAGAGCTTCAATAGCATATTTGGGATTATTCAGGCCGTTTTCATTGGCATTGCCGCTATCTCTTTGGTTGTCGGAGGGATTGGTATAATGAATACCATGTATACTGCGGTTTTAGAGAGGACTAGGGAGATAGGAATTATGAAAGCGGTCGGTGCCAGAAACGCAAATATTTTGACTTTATTTTTGATTGAATCGGGCGTACTTGGCCTAATTGGAGGAGTAATTGGGGTCGTTCTAGGAGTTTTACTCGGTCTAGGTGCTTCATTCTTCGCAGGACAGGCACTGGGAACTAATCTCTTGAAAGCTTACTTCCCCTGGTATCTCATTGTTGGGGCCTTAGTGTTCTCATTCGGCGTAGGATGCGCTTCAGGAGCCTTACCGGCCCTTCAGGCATCTAAACTAAAGCCAGTTGATGCACTGAGATATGAATAAATTTATAAGTTTAAATCTTCTTTTGACAGATGATAAAATTAATCAAGAATAAAGAGGCAATAAAAAGACAGGTCGCCAAAAATTATTCTGTATATAATCTCCTGACAAAAGAATTGTCCCCGAATGTAAGCTTGGTTGAGGGGCATGCTAAGAAACATCATGAAATAACCCGGGGCAAGAACAACGACCGAGTCTATTACCTTTTAAAAGGAAAGATGAAGATTAAAAACGGAGATAGGGATATAGTCGCTGAAAAAGGAGATGTTGTTTTCATATCTGAAAATACGGAGTATGAATTTCAAGGCCATCATAGTTAACGTACCCGCATTTGATCCCAAGTTTGATGAAACAAAGGTTCTTGATTAATCTACATATACTCTTTTCTTTCGGTCAAATCTTGGATAAGAAATTGCTAACAAGGTCAGGCCTTTAGAATTCTTGTATTTTGTTCCTTTTGGAGAAATAATAAAATCTCCTTCTTTGACATTATATTTATGCCCATTAATTATGCTTGTACCCTTTCCTTTAAGGACATAGTAAACAAGGTTGCTTTCTTTATCATATCCTATTTTTGTCTTATCTGTTTTCTTGACAATCGCTATACTGAATGGCCAGTCTTTTTGGTTGATAATATCTCTGACCTTCTTTCTTCCTAAATCTTTTTCATTTACATCTGAAGAATGAATTATCCTTGGTTTCATAGAAAATAAAGATAATTGAGAAATATAAATTTAACTCAAAAGAATCTTACCTATATGATTTCTGTCTAGCTGCTCGTGCTTTGGAATCGTTTGGCTTTCGCATCTCTTTTCTTCGAGTATCTGCAACAAGCAACATCCTATCATATTTCAAGAACTTGTTTTTCAGACTGGCTTCCTTGAACCATGCGACTAAGGCTCTAGCCAAAGCTAATCTTGCTGCCTCAATCTGACTCTCAGAACCGCCGCCATGAACAATTACCTCTATTTTGACTGATTTCAAGGAATCTCCGAGAATTTCTTCGGCAAGAACCAAGGGCTCTCTCAATGAAAGCTGTTGAAATGAATTAAAGGAGGTGATAAGTTTTTTGTTTATGGTTATTTTTCCATCGCCTTCCTGAATTGTTGCCTTAGCAATCGCGGTTTTTCTTTTTCCGGAGAGGGTGATAATCTTCTGTTTTTTATCTATGAACTTTGATGTTTTTTTTGACATGTTAATATATTGTTTTTATGTAACTGGATTTTGCAATGCTTTGTGCTTAGGCACCAAAATCCTTATTTTGTTTTTAATTTATTATAAAGTTGATTTTATTTAATTATACCTTTACCCGTTATATCTTATTAATTTTGATAGCTCTTCAAGCGTAAGATAGTTTAAAGCATTTTTTATCTCAAACTTTACTGCATCTTTCATCTTATTCTGATATTCGACTGGGATGCTTATAAAACATTTTATCTCTCTGAACTTCTCTCTGCCCGTTGTTCTCTTCCATGGCAACATACCTCGAATCATTCTTCTTAGGATCATGTCCGACCTATAAGGAAAGTGGGGACCTTTTTGAACACCTTTTCCAAGAGCTCTTTTTTTAATATAATCATCTAGGATAACGCTCTTTCTTCCGATAATCCTTGCTTTTTCTGCATTAACAACTATGATCTTGTTTCCTTGCAGTGCTTTCTTTGCTGCAAAACTAGCAAGCCGGCCTACTACTGCACCCTGCGCATCAATGATAATTTCGTTTGCCATTTTTTATTGATTGAGAATAATCCTAAATTATAAGTTTGATATCCTTTGCATCTGGATTCTTCTGCAGAAGTTCTTCTATTGCAAGGTAGGATGAACCTGATTCTTTTATCTTTTTTATTGCTTGATCAGACGCCCTGAATGCGTATATCTGCAATTTCTTCTCTAAATTTCCTTCCCCAAGAACTTTTCCTGCAACAAGGACTATTGAATTCTGCTTGCTTAATTTATTTATTTTCTCTAGATTTACGACGATGGATTTTCTTTTTGGCCTTACTAAAAGCTTTGCTACATAGTGCCAAAAAGGATTCTTTTGCTTTTTGAATAACAAGATAGCGTCCCTTAGGCCCGGATTTGTCTTTCTCTCTACTTGCTTGGCTATTTTTGTCTTACTTATCTTTATTGTTTTTTTAGCTATCATCTTTAACACCTATTAATAAAAATTAAGATTTTGAGCGTTTTTAAAGCTTATGATTGGGAATTATATGAAAAAATTACTAAAGAAAAAATAGCATGCGGGAAGTAGGGGTCGAACCTACGCAGGCACTAAGCCACATGGTCCTTAGCCATGCCCGTTTGACCACTCCGGCACTCCCGCATAAAATCATGATAGATAATAGGATTATAAAAGTTTTGTTTAGAAAATAGGACGTATTCAAAAAATCACTTTAATTCTTTTGCTAGTTCTTTCAAATTTGCATTCAAAGCATTTATTGCTTCTGTAAAAATATCTTTTGCATCGAGCTGCCCGAAACTTTCAATATGGACTATGAAATCTTTTTCTGAATATTTTATATCCACTGGTTTTTTATCATTTTTATTGCACTCTTCTATGCAGGCTTCACACAAATCACATTTCAAGGGGTCTATCTCAATCTTATTTCCTTTTATTAGGATTGCTTTCTTAGGACACAATGTTGCGAGATTAGTGTATAACTCGGTTTCTTTTGTCAAGTTTATGACGGGGTAAGCATTAAACCAAATCATTCCCGGAGAAAATTTTGTATGCTCTACTGCCCTTCCAAGAATTGCATCTGCTGTAAACTCCAATTCCTGATCTTTTGCAAGAATTACAAGAGGCATCTCTGAATGAACTAGCTCAAATCCTTTTGTTTTAATGTCTCCAGAATAAACCGTGCATGGGCCTTTTGCCTTTAATTTGCATGATGCGGTGCATTTCAAGCACCCTTTGCCCTTGCAGCCACATTCGCTCTTTGATGTAAAATCTTTTCCTGCTTTCAAAGGAACTAAACCAAGTCTATGAGCGAGAATCTCGTCATACAAGGCAGAATCATTCTTGAAAAATTCTACTTCATCTATTGCAAGAACGGGAATCTCAAATACACTTCGCCTTATCGCATTTACGAATGAATAATTTGTATCCTTCATCAAGAAGATTATCTTTTCCTTGCCTTCTTTCAATTTTTCTATTTTGACCATTTGATATTATTATAATAATTTATTTTAGACTTTTAAACTCTTCTCCCGCGCTTTCCACCTTTTGGCTTTGGACCTCCCCTTGGTGTCGGGGTTGTGTCTGTTATGTTCAATATCTTTATTCCTTCTCTGCCTAGTGATTTTATTGCGGCATTTGCTCCTGGACCGGGTGTTGGGGACAAAATTCCGCCCTTGCCCTTAACTCTGACAAAAACAGCCCTGATTCCCAAGTCTTTTGCTTTTTCTGCTGCTTTCTTCGCTACGAACATTGCAACAGTGGGATTTGCTTTTAATCGATCGTGCTTTGTAACTTCTCCCCCTGAAAATATGGCGATTGTATTGCCCGCCATATCGGTTATATGTACGTGCGTGTTATTGTAAGTAGCTTTAATATAAACTATTCCGACATTTTCAAATTTCTTTTCACTCATTTTTTACTTCCTCCGAATTACTTTCTTCAGCATCACTTATATTCTCTACCTCTTCGCGTTTTTCTTCTTTCTCTTCTTTCTTAGTCTTCTCTTTTTTTGCGAGCTTGATTTTGGTTTCTTCACTTACTTTTACTATATATGAGGGGATTGTGACAAGATGATCTCCGACAATAATCTTTTTGTGCCCTATAATCTGTCTTGCTTCTTTTATTGTTTTTGCTAATTTAAGCTTAAAAACAATGGTCTGGAGTCTTCTATCTAAGAGATTTTCTTTTGTTAAAGATAAAACTGCATCTATGGCCGCATCCTTGCTCTTTATTAGGCCCATTTCTTCAAGCTTTTTGAAGAAGATATCCTGTTTCTCTGGATTGATAATCAATTTTTTTGCTTCGGTCCTGATCCTACCAATTTCGGCATCTGCTTTCCATATCTCGCTTTTGTTCTTTAGGGCATATTTTTTTACTATTTCCTTGTCTGAACTTATTCTAGATACATCAAAAAGATTTCTTGGCCTGCTGTATTTTTTACGTTGTTTTCTCATCTTATTTCTTTGCAGAAACCTTTACTCTCTTTACTCCAACAGATGGACCTTTTGCCCTAAAGTGGCTTCTTGTTCTTTGGCCCCTTACTGGCTGTCCTTGAGAATGCCTGATTCCTTTGTATGATTTAATTTTTTTCATCTTTCTTATATCAAATTCTCTTTGGAGATCAAGCTCAGTCATAATCAAATGCCTATCTTGACCTGATTCTGGATCTTTTTTTCTATTTAATAAGAAAGAAGGAAACTTATTTGATTTGAGAATCTCTGCTATGCTCTCTGTTTCTTTTTCATTTAGGGTTAATATCTTCTTGTTCTTTGGAATTCCTAAAAGCTTGCATATTGCGTTTGACAGACTCCAGGAAATACCCTTAATCCTTGTCAAACCAGCATAAACAGACAATTCCCCGGGAATATCTGTTCCCATGAGCCTGAATAATGACTCTTCTCTTTGATCTTGTTTTCTTGGGTCCATTTTATTTTATATTTTTATGCTACAAAAAGCTTGTGCCTCACTTCCTCAGTGAGTTCTTCTATAAGCCTTTTCTCGATTATTTTTTTAGGGTCGGGTATGTTTTTAATTCTTTTCTTTATATCTTCGAAGTTCTTGAATTTTTCTTTCTCTCTCTCTTCAAGTATCGCTTGGGTGTGCTTTTTGCCTAGTCCCGGCAAGAGCTCGAGTTGATGAAGCCTTGTGCTGACTGCTCCGGCATTGTTAAAGAAGCTTATAAATTGATCTTCTTTCTGGTCAACTGCCTTGCTGACAAAATCTTGAAGTTGTAGTTTGGCAGTCTCGGTCATCTTCTGCTTGAAAAGTCTGCCCCTGATGAACTCTATCTTGTCTCTCTTACCCTCCCCAATATATACTTCTTCCCTAAGCTGCAACTGTGTTCCACGTTTTGGAACAAGCTCCAACAGAGTGAAGTGATTTAACCCAATAGCTTGAGCTATCGGCAAACGACGGGGCTCCATCGGATACCCGTTGGGTAAAAAATCTAATATTATGGCTTTTTCTTCTCGACTTTCCATTTTCTTTATTCCTTTGCAATTTCAAGTATTTTTGTAATTTCATCTTGTTCAAGAGTTATGTCAGAACCGGTAAAAATTTTCCTAAGGTTCTCTGCATCTTCTGGCATAAAATCTATTATCTTGACAATGTCTTCGTCTTTTAACTTGTCCAGATTTAATTTTTTAATTGAATCAAACATTTTTTTTGCTTCATCTGCTGAAAGTTTTGTAAATTTCTTGAAGAAAGCATCGGCTATTTTGGCTCTCTCCGAGTCATTTCCTTTCAAGATTTCTCTCGCTTCTGCCATGCTTATTGGTTTCATTTCTTTGATTGACATTTTCTTATTTTATCCTTTTAAGATGTATCGCTTTAATTATGAGATGTTTATAGAATTTACCATTTAAAAACTTGACTTCATAGGTTCTGTTCAGCTTTCTTACCACCATTCCAGTTCTTCCGCTAAATTGTTTAGGGAATGTCCCAGATACGGAGGCATTCCGAACTAGGGCAATTTTGTCTCCAGGCTTAAGCTCCTTAAAGTATTGTGAAAGACCTATGCCTTTATTTCTGATTTTCATTTTTTTTGAATTGCGTTTTTTATATGTTTATACGCCTGATTTAGTAATCATGCGTTTTTTTATTTTTATGCTCGATTTCTGCTAACAGTTTATCAAATACATTTTGGAGAGCTTTATATATGTTTTTATCGCTTGTTTCTGCATTTATTCTGTTCTTTTTTAAGAACAAAATAGCACTTATTTCATGGTTGATTTCTTTTGAATGCTTGTGCTGTTTAAGCTCAATTCTCAAGTTAGTGTATTCTGACCTAAGGTTTATCTTCTTTAAATTCTTCGCTATAAGCTCCTCTAGCCTTTCAATCTCTGAAGGGTCCAGATTGGTGAAGCCTTGCAAAGTTAGGGTGTTATCCATAAAATCTAAACTTTTGAAGTTTTAAAAAGGTTTCTAATGCCAAGTGATAACACTTTATGGCGCTTTTTTAAGCATTGGGGGAAGTTTTTAGGCACTATTTGAAGAGCTTTTTTAGAATATCTGTGGTATAGAGAATCGTTGCCTGGGCTTGTTCTTTAGAAGGTTGAAAACTTTCTATCTTTTTATGAACCGAGTATACTCTGAGCTGATTAATTAGGTGTATCTGCTGAGGGATTCCCGGATCAAAAATTATGTTTTTTTCTCTCATTTTAGCTAATAAGTTTCCTAGGCCAATATCCGGGCTTTTTTCAAGCAGGTCCTTTCCTGTTTCTTCAAAATATTTCCTATGCATAGCAATTTCGAGAATTTTGCCGCATAGAATCAGGGAACTCCTATAGCACTTATTATTAAAGCAAGTCAAGAGCTCCTCAAAATTTGCCTTAATCTCCTCATAAATCTCTTTCGGAATCTTTGGAAGCTCAATAGTCTCTTTTCGGTCAATTCTTTCCTCTTTTGCTTCGGGAATAACCTCAAGAAGTTCGGATAATTTATCTAGACCCAAAATAGCCCCTTCTAGAGATTTCTGATTTATCTTATTAATATCTTTTAGATTCTCCAGATTTGAAAGAAGATTCTTTATCTTCTCTGTGAAGAGAGTCTCTTTTCCATAATTTGACAGGGTCTCAAGCATCTCTTTTATCCTCTTAATTCCGGAATTTATCTCTTTTTGATAGTATTCCTGTTCTTTTCTCTTGAAATCAAATAATTTATACTTCTCATGAAAAAATATTTTCTTAGAGAGAATTGTCTTTAGAGTGAGTTCGAATTCTTTTATTTCTTTTTTTATGCTCATTTAAACCCCCCTTAAGGTTTGAATTTTTGATTGTTATCTATTTTGAATTTGCTGAACTTGCCTGCAAAAATCCTAAAAAAATAGGAGACGGTTGCTCGAATCTGCTCTTAAATTCCGGATGTGCTTGAGTGGCAACAAAGAAAGGGTGCTTTTCTCTTGAAAGTTCGATAAACTCTACTAACTTTATGTTATCATCGGAGAGATGATAACCGGAAAAAACAATCCCCTGCTTCTGGAGTGTTTCGTGATAATCTGGATTAACCTCATACCTGTGCCTATGTCTCTCAAAGATATATGGTTCGGGGGTCTTTCCTATATTCTTTTTTATCTTATTATCTTTATCATGATGATTAAATTTTTCATAAAGTCCGTGAATTATTGTTCCGGGTTCAAGATTTGCGGCGTATGCACCAAGACGCATTGTTGCCCCGTAGTGATTTTTTTCGAGAATTTCTTTTTGCCAGGGCAAAACATCTATCACCGGACACTCGGTCTCGGGTTCATTTTCGGTCGTATTGGCCTTCTGATTACATACGTTCCTTGCAAATTCAACAACAGCTAGATGCAAACCATAACATAGGCCTAAGTAAGGAATTTTATGCTCTCTACAATATTTTATTGCGAGAAGCTTTCCTTCTACCCCTGACGCTCCAAACCCCCCTGGAACAATCAATCCATCAAAATCCTTTAGCATCTCAATTTTTGAGGATTCTTGCTCAAACTCATTTGCATCTATCCAAAAAATATTTACTTTAAGCCCTAACATCGCAGCAGCATGCCGTAAACTCTCTTTTATAGAGATATAAGAATCTTCAAGACTATAATCTCCTATCTTAAGGTACTTTCCGACTATAGCTATATCGACTTCGGTGCCAGGATTAATCATGTTCTTTAATAATCCCCCCCACTTTGTCCAATCTGGCTTCTTCTTCTCTTCTAATTTTAATTTCTTAAGAATTTTCTGACCAATCTGCTCTTTTTCTAAGTTGATTGGAATCTGATATAAATGAAGAACATCTGGAGCAGAAATTATGTTATCTTTATCCAGATTTATGTAGGAAGCAATTTTGCCCTTCCTTACATCATCTAAAGGCTCTATTGCTCTACAAAGGATAAAATCTGGGAATATACCTGATTCATATAACAACCGTATTGCCTGCTGTGTTGGTTTTGTCTTAGCTTCTTTTATGTTTAAAGGAACAGGGAGATAGGAAACAAGGACATAGGCAACATTATCTTTCCCGAGCTCTCTTTCAAGTTTTTTTGCCGCTAGTAAAAAAGGAATATTCTCATAATCTCCAACTGTTCCGCCAATTTCAACTAAGGAGATTTCATGATCTTCAGAGGACTCAACAATCCTTGATTTGATTTCTTCGATTACATGGGGAATAAATTGAACAGTCTGGCCTAGAAATTTCCCAGACCTCTCCTTGTCTATAATTTCTTTGTATATTTGCCCGGTGGTAATATTGTTTCTTTTTGGGATATTTATTCCAAGAAATCTTTCATAATTCCCAAGGTCTTGATCTGTCTCGCCGCCATCTTCGGTCACCCAGACCTCTCCGTGTTCAGTAGGCCTTAGGGTTCCAGCATCACAATTTACATAAGGATCTATCTTAACTGCTGTAACATCGTAGCCATAGTTCTGAAGAATCTTGCCTATAGAGGCAGCGGCAACGCCCTTACCAACCCCTGAAATCACCCCCCCTATAACAAATATGTATTTGGTCATTTTAATCCTAGTTCAATAACCTCTTTTTGAGTAGATTTCTACTCAAAACTGAAAAATTTCTAAAACTTAAACTGATAAGAACCCCGGTATATAAATGTGATTAATCATCGGTGAGTGATTCCTTTTCATTCTTGCTCTTTCTCAAGCATCTCCTTCTTTTTGCTCTTTTTCTTCTATTTTTTCACATGCTCCAAGATAAGAACAGTATTCACAGCGCCAATCTTCCAGGTCCTCGGGAATTTCAGGGACTTGACTCTTCTCGACTTGGTCTTTTAGGATATTAAAGTCAGCAAATAGTTTCTTTACAAGGGGCTCGTTGTAATCTAGAATAAATTCTTTTATTTCCTGGTTGTCCTTATTTTCATATAAGAGAATTCCCTTTTTTATATTAAAAAAGTATAGGTATAGCTGAAGTTGTTTTATATGGTCTGGGTCAGCCTCTCCTTTTCGGAACCTCATTGAATTAACGCTCTTAATCTCCAGAACATAGAGCTCTCCATCAATATTGACTATTGCATCTGCTCTTCCATGAATCACCTGATTATCCGGAATACCTATCTCAGACGCAGTAACCATGCCCAGGGAATACAGGGCAGCCATGATGCGCATATGCGTGTGATTTCCATGCTCAAATATTCTCATTGTTCGAGCATCGACTTCTTTCTTCGGGTATTTTTTCATCGCAAACCAAATTGCCCGAGGGCACTTGCCCGCATCACTTATATAGAAAGCCAGCTTATCCCTAGATTCCTGCTTTGAAGTATACAATGCGTCAATCTTCTCCTTTAACATAATTCAGTTAGGGCATTGAGATATTTAATCCTTTTCATAGAGGGTATAGAATTCATAAAAAAAATAAAAATAAAAAAAATAATTGGTTTTATATCAGATTTATTCAGTTGCTTCGTCTTCTGATTCTTCTTCTGAATCATCTGAATCTTCTGATTCCTCAGAATTACTGGCTTCTTTTTCTTCTGATTCTTCAGAATCTTCTTTCTTTCGTGGTGTTATCCCTTTCTTCTTGAAAAAGCAGTCTTTGCAAT